>CAZRGY010000026.1:0-14603 GCA_964599715.1 uncultured Verrucomicrobiota bacterium
TCAGCGAAAGCTATGACAGCCATGTTCTGGCCGGTGGTCATCTTTATGGCCATCACCCTTGCTATTGGACTCTACACGTATACGCTAGTGCGCGGATCCAGCGAACGCTATACGGTCTGCGGCAAATCCATGCCCTTTCTTGTCGTCGGAACTGCATTGCTAGCGCAAGCGGTAGACGGCAATGCCACCCTCGGAAACGTTTCACTGGTCTGGTCGAGCAATGTATGGGGAGGCCTGCTGATCCCACTCGGGCTGGCCGCAAGCTTGCTGATTGTGGGCAAGTATCTCGCGGCACCGCTCAACGAAATGGATTTGCTCACGCTGCCGGAGTTCTTCTACAAGCGTTACGGCAAGCCCACGGAATTGATGGTGAGCGTGATTACGCTCGTGTGTTTCACCGTCCTGATTGCCGGCAACCTGAGTGCTGTCGCCTGGATCCTTTCCGTCGTAAGTGGGCTTAGTTATCTCCAGTCACTGGCCATTGGTACAACCGTCATTCTCATCTACACCATGGCGGGCGGTTTGTATTCCGCCATCTGGACGGACTTCTTTCAGATTCATGTAGCACTCGTGGGCTTTATTGGTGCTGCCATTTGGCTACTGGTGCATTACGGCACCGCGCCGCTCGATACAGCCGTAGCGGCCGGCAAACTGGATTTCTCAGCACTCACGCAAATTTCGGCCGGGGCGCTGCCGAACTGGGCTGGCTTCATTTCGCTGGCTTTGGGCAATGCCATGGCGCTCGACTTCATGGAGCGAGTGTTCAGCGCCAAGTCGGGCAAGACAGCGTCAAACGCTTGCTACTACGCTGCCGGATTAACCGTAGTGGTGGGCGCTTGTGCAACCCTGATGGGCTTGTACAGCGTAAATCTGGTGCCGCAAGTGGACGACTCGCGAATGGTGCTGCCGCTGCTGTCGAGCGGTTTGCTGCCCTACTGGGTGGGTGTGATGGTCTTCATCGGCGTGCTGGGTGCCTCGATGTCAACGGCCAATGGGGCCATGCTGGTGATGAGTGTGGTGACAGCGCGGAATCTCTTTGAGCGCTATCGCGAAACGCCCGTAAATGATACGCAGATGTTGCTGCTTTCGCGGCTGATGGCGATTCCGACGGCGATGGTGGCGGGTTTGCTCGCCTGGGTAAAACCAGAGCCGGGGATACTGCTGATCATCGCTTTCGATATTGTTTTTGCGGGCTGTGTCGTTCCTCTGTTCTACGGCGTGCATTCCAAGCGGGCAACGGCCCAGGCGGCCATGGCGGCAATTCTGGTGGGTACGACAAGCCGCCTGATTGCACACTATGTGACGCCGGAAGCATACGTCGGACTCGATACACTTGTCCCCCCGGCCTTGAGTTGGATTTCGTTCGTAACGGTGATGAGATTGGGCCGTCCGGTTGAGGTGGCAACGCCCTTTCCGGCTCACGGCGACTAAAGCAAAGGTTCCCCTAATGAAACTTACATTTGTACTTCTACCCTTCCTGCTGCTCGGCCAGCAGGAGGCTCCCCCCGCAGCGGCTAAAAAGACCCGCCCACCGCGTGTTGTTCGTCCCGGAGTAGACACTCCAGGCGTAAAGCGCGGCATGGATACGATCAAGCCTCTAGCCGAGATCAGCGTACCGGGAGTACCGGACTGGCAGGCCGTTACGGAGGATGCGTTATGGGTCTCAAATGGCCCCAAGAACACGGTCCACCGGATTAGCGCAAAGACCAATGAAGTGGTCTCCGTCATCGAAGTTGGCGTGCGTCCGTGCTCAGGTTTGGCGGCAGGTTTTGGCAGCGTGTGGGTGCCTCTGTGCGGCGCGCGCGGCACCGGTGAAGGCAAGGGGCTGGCACGCGTAGATATCGCCACCAACACCGTTGTAGCGACGATTCCCGCGGGTCCGGCCGACAGCGAAGGCGGTCTCACGGTGAGCCCGGATGCGGTTTGGATGGTTTCCGATCCGGCTGGCAAGGTGATGCGAATTGACCCCAAGACAAACAAGGTCGTGGCGGAGATTGAAGTGCCTGCTGGTTCCGTGGCGGCCATTTACGGCGAAGGTTCGGTGTGGGTGACGGCCAACAAGTCCTCCAAGCTCATACAGATAGACGCGAAATCGAACAAGGTCGTGAAGGAAATTGAAGTGGGCCCAAATCCTCGTTTTCTCACCTATGGCGGTGGTTCGGTTTGGACGGTGAACCAGGGAGACGGTACAGTAAGCCGCGTGAATGCCAAGACGGCAACAGTCGAGGCGACGATTCAGGCTGGCATTCCTGGCGGTGGTGGCGAGGTCAGTTTTGGTGGTGGCGGCCTGTGGGTAACGGTTTTCGACATCCCGATCACCTTTATCGATGCCAAAACCAACACCGTAACGAAGCAGTGGACCGGCCCGGGTGGGGATGCTATCCGCTATGGTCATATGTCCGTTTGGTTATCCAATTTGCGGCAACAAACCATGTGGCGCATAGATCCGAGCCAGCTTTGAAGCTAGGGATATATCTTGTTCGATAAGGCTGAAACAACTTAGGCCGGGCAAATAAAATTCTGAGAAATGACCTAATCCGATCCCACGCGACGCTAGTAGCATTAGATATGTCCAACCAACGACCCGTTCGCGCCGACGTACAGGCGCTGTCGGGACTGCTCAGGCAGTTCGACAATGATTTGAAGGAACAAGGCCGGAACGACGAGAGAGGGATTGTTCTGGATGCACTGCGGAAGCTTGAAGCCTCGCCAGCTTTAACTGCCGCGGGATCCAGCGATCCTTCACTTCATCAGCGGTCGGTCAACGGCGGCACGAAGCAAAATAACAAAGCTTCGGCTGCATAGTTTCTTCTTAATATTAGCCCGGGGGGCAGAGAGGTACTTTTAGTACTTTTACTGCCCTTTTCCATTTGGTCCCGTAAGAACTTCCTCGCCGGTCTACTACTCCTACAACCTCCTCCGCGGTATCCTCAGCATGGATCACCCACAGACTCACGATTTCCATCTGCTACTTGTTCCTTCCCGTAAATGAGCAAGCTTGCTTGTCCTCGAAGCGGTCTCCTCAATGCAATGATGGCCGGAAGGCGCGAAGCCGGGACGGCGTAGTGGAATCTGGAAGTAGCGCTTGTTGATGCAACCTTGGAAAGTGCATCCAAAGGGCACTCGCCAGGGGCCCCACCCGCCGCGGGAAAGGCTGGCAAGCCCATCCCGCAAGAGAATTCAAACTGTCTTCAGCAAAGAGTTTGACACCCGCCAACCCCTTCCACTAATTCGGATCAGGGCGCGGTGGTGAACAGGGTGTTCGAGCTAGCCGGTGACACCGACGACCCGTTGACGGACCGGAAGCTGCTGTCGTAAACAACGCGGTAAGCGGTGTTCGGGTTGAGCGGGGCCAAGGGCGTCAGTGTGATGGTGCGCCCGTCAGTAGAAACACTGACGGTACTGGGCACAACAACAACAGGGTTTGTTCCGCTTACCTGAAGAAGGAGGTTGGCGATTGCTGTGAGTACATCAACCGGCGGAGCTGCCGCTGAGAAGCTAAGGACTGGGGCCACCGAAGTGGGTACGTTCAGTGCATTGGCAGCGGGGAACACACTGGATAGGACGCTAGCGTTGCCCGCGGCCGTTGGGCCAGTCGTAAAGTTGAACGACACGGGGCTAATGGTATTGCCAGCGATATCACGCACGCCGCTTACCGAGATCGTGTGCAGGGTATTTGGCGAGAGTGTGGCGGAGGGTACGAGGTTGAAGGTGCGTTGTCCATCGGTGAGTGATGACGAGGCAAGGGCGATTGGATTGCCGGCAACATTTACATTGACCGAATCGAGAGAAGTCTGACTGACGGCTTCCGAAAAACGAAGGCCGATGCGTGTGTTCGTAATGACTCCGGTCTGGGTATGATTCGGAGTTGTGAGAGTCACCGTAGGCGCATCCAGATCCGTGGCAGCGCTGGTGGTGAAGAGTACGTTCGTACCGACTCCCAGCACTCCATTGGAATCCAGGTAGTTTGAGTCAACAAAGAGCCGGTAGGAGAGCGAAGGATTCAGGTTTGTCGCCGGAGTAAAGGAGAGGGTGCGGCGGTCGGCAGAGAAGGAAAGGCTGCCCGGGAGGAACGATCCATTGTCCTCGCGACGGAGCCGGACACGATCGTTCACCTCGAGAGAACGAATATCAACGGGTTCCGAGAATCGCACTTCAATCGTGCTGTTCACGGGAACGTTCACACTGGAGCTGACCATGGAGAAGCTGACGATGGAAGGTCCGGTCGTGTCCGGGTTGGCGGCGGTGGTGAAGCTGGCCGTGAAATTAGGCAGGAGATTGCCGGACAAGTCTTCCAGCCCGGTCACGGAGAGCGTAAGCGTGGAGGAAGCCGGGAAGGGTGTTAGCGGCGTGATGATGACATCCTGGTTGGTCTCAAACGAGAAGGTGGCAGGAATAAAGACATAGCCACCACCGCTGACTTGCACCGTATTGGCGTTGAGCGAGGCGCGATTGAAGCTACGATCCAGGCTCAACCGGATGCGGGCATTGGTGGCCACGGCAGTCGCGCCATCAAAAGGCGAAGTGCTCAGAAGGGAAGGGGTGGATGTTACGGGAGATGCCCCAGTGGTGAAAGACGGATTTTGAGCAGCCACGGCAGTGCCATTCACACCCTGAAGCGATGATGTAACGAACCAGCGGTAGCTACGGTTGGCGACAAGAGCGGATGCCGGGATGATGCGGACCAGGAGGCCGCCCTCGAGAATTGTTAATGAAGCGGGAACAGCAACGAAGGTTGTCTCGTCGCGGAGAAATACTGAAGCGGGCGTAACACTGCCGGCAGCAATCGGCAGCGAGAATCGAAGATCGACTCGGGCATTGGTTGGCACCCCTGTGAGGCCACTGAAGGGTGAGGACGATGTCAGCAGAGGAGCCGCCGAGGCGGGATCCCCTTGGACATTGAAGGCGGTCGAAAAGAAGGACGACGTTGTGAGTCCGTTTGAGCCAGCAGCCGTTTGGTCCACGGAAAGAACGAGGAAAGAGCCGAAGGGAAGCGGCGAGACAGGGGTGAGGGTGGCTTGCACGGCGTTGGCACTCAAGGCAATCGTGGCGGGCACGAGCACCCCGTTTTGGGAGAGCCGAATCGCGGATGAAAGCGTCGCCGGGTTCATGGCCTGACTGAAGAAGACCGTGAAAGTTGCGTTGGCCGGGACGAAGGTGCCAGCAGCAGGAATGGTGGAAGTTACGCTGGGGGCGGAACTGCTGAAGATCGAACCGGTGGTGAAGGTGGAGGTAGCGGGCGCAACGGGGTTGCCGTTTGTGTCCTGTACCCCGGATGTAACAACCAGCGTATAGGTTGAGTTGGCAATGAGGCCGGAAGTGAAGCTGATGACACCGGCGCTAGAAAGCGTCGGGCACTGGGTTACCTGGTTGCGAAGGAGGAAAACGTTCGCGCAGGTGGCGGTGGAGTCATTGTAGGGGCGATTGAACTGAATCAGCAGCGGATTCCCCAGATTGATCTCCGTCGCACCGTTGGCGGGCGTGAAGGCGGAAACCTCAAAGGGCGAATTGTCGGGGGTATTGGCGGTAGTGAAGGAATCCTGAGTGCAAATCTTATTGTTGCCGGCCAGATCGCGAAGCACGGCTTCACAACCAATGCGCACGGATACCGTTGAATTGGCCCGGTAAGGAGCACTGGGCGTAAAGGTGATGGTACGCAAGTCCGGACTGATTGTGCGGGTCCCGGTGTATTCCGTGACGTTGCCGGTGATGCTGGTGAAGACACGGAAGGAGGATGCGTTCAGGGTAAGGGGATTGATGGCTTCAGTGAAGGTGGCACTAACGGGAGCATTTACTGCCACGCCAGCCGCACCACTCGCTGGGTTTCGGCCGCCACTGATAATGATGGTTGGAGCTGTCGTGTCATTG
Organism: uncultured Verrucomicrobiota bacterium; assembly: GCA_964599715.1. Taxonomy (GTDB): domain Bacteria; phylum Verrucomicrobiota; class Verrucomicrobiia; order Limisphaerales; family JAEYXS01; genus JAEYXS01. The sequence continues at coordinate 5,869 of CAZRGY010000026.1, forward strand.
ACTGCCGTGGTGGTAAAGCTGAAGGCAAAAGGAGACATGGCGACACCGGATACGCTCGTCAGACCCGCCAGATTGGCCGTGTAAGCCTGGTTGGCCGCAAGACTGGGAACGGGTGTGAATTCGACAACAGTGTTGTTGGTGCCCGCAACGAAAACGGCAGCAAAGGTGGCCGCGGGGCTGGTTTGCAGCACGTTGGCGGAGAGCGAAGCGGAACTGAGGGGCTGGTCAAACTGAACACGGATTCGACCGTTGACTGGCATATCCGTGTTCCCACTCGGAGGCGAGACGCCGCTCACCTGCGGAGCGGTGGCAAGACTTCCTCCGCCGGTAGTGAAGACAGAACTGCCAGCCGTCAGAGCGTTGCCTGCCAGATCGCGGATGCCAGCACTGGCAAAGATGCGATGCGCCTGGAAGGCGCGAAGTGGGGTGGGGAATGTCAGGGTGGCGCTGCGGCGGTCTGGCGCAAGTGTGACCACTCCGCCGGGCAATGTGATGAAAGTGGATTCGTCGCGCAGCGTGAACTCACTTTCGGTCACGGAGAAGGGAATGACGCGTTCGGAGAACTGGATCTCCATCACGGTGTTGGTGGGGATTCCCGTGAGATTGGATGCCGGGCTGAAGCTGGTGATGGTCGGCACGGTGCGGTCAAAGCTGGCCCCGGTGGTGAAACTACGGTTGACGGTACCAGCCATGATCGTGCCTGCCGTGGAGGCAACTTCTGAAATGCTGAAGCTATGGGCGGTAGTTGCGGGAAGCAGGAGGCTCGGCAAGAGAATGAGCCGACGATTGCCGTTCGCCAGGCTGCGGGCGGCAATGGAGATCGGCGAGCCACCGATGGAGACGTTGACGTTGGCAATTGTTTCCGCTCGCACCGGCCGGTCAAACCAGACTTCGAGACGGCTATTGGTGGGAACTCCGGTGAGCCCATCTTCAGGACTGGTTTCAAGCACCACGGGTGGATTGTTGTCGGCGGCGAAGGCTGTGCGGAAAGTGAGATTGGTTGGGTTTGTAATGTTGCCTGCAAAATCAAGGGTGCTTCCGCTGAGGAATATCCGGAAAACTTCTCCAACAGGAAGGGGAGAAAGCGGCGCAAAGGTATAGGTTCGATAGTCGGCACTGAAAGTTACAGGTGAAATCGGGACCTGCTGGATTGTCCTTTCGTTCCGCAGAGTAAAGTTCGGTTGAACCGTGCGGGGATCAACCGGCTCGCTGAAGTTCACGCTGAAGGTGGAATTGGTGGGAACGTTTTCCTGGCCGCTCGAAACACTGAAGGATGAGACAACGGCGGGCGAGAGATCCAGCGTGGAACTGGTATTGAATTGGAAAGATGTAGCGGAGATCGGATTTCCAGCCAGGTCTTCAATGCCAGCAAGGGACAATGTCATCGTCGACGATGCGGGGAAAAGCTCGTTGGGAGTAATGAAGACCTCGCGCGAATCGGAGGTGAAGCTGATGGCTGTGGGATTGAAGTTGTAGCCGTTTCCGGTAATCGAAATGGTGCTTGCGTTTACCGTGAGTCGATTGACGGGCTCCGTAAAGCGGATGGCTATGGCGGCATTCGGCCCGATGTTGGAAATGCCAGGGCCCGGCACGATGGAGTCAAAGGCAGGCGGGAAAGTGTCGGCGCTGGCGGAGGCGGTTCCAAATGCACTGGCATTGGAGCTATGGTTCAGGTTGTTGACGTCCTGAACATTGCCGACGATGAGGCGGTGATTGATGCCGGCTGTCAGAGGGTTGAGGGCCGTGATGCGGGCGGTGCGGTTGCCGTTGGAGAACACGATCGCGTTTGAGGGCACGGCAGCGCCTGTGCTGTCGTTGCGGATGAAGAAATTCGTGGCGTTGAAGCTTGCCGGGTTCATCGGCTTGGAGAAGGTAGCTTCAAAAACGGCATTGTTGGGGATGGGACCGCCAACGGGAGAGAAAGCGACCACAGTGGGGGCCAGCGACGTGAGATCCGCAAGCACGGTAAAGGAAGAAGCAAAAGCCGTGACAGCATTGCCGGAAATATCCTGGAGTCCATTGAGAACGCTGACGTCAATCCGGGCACCTGGCAGGAAGGGGCCCGGCGGTGTGTAGACGATGCCCTGACCGTCCTGGGTGAGAGTGAGATTGCCGGCAAAGAGAATGCCATTCTGGCTGACCCTTACGTTGTCCGCGAGAGTTGCCGAGTTCAGTGGCCGGTTAGAAATGAGAGTGATTGCCGGGAGTGTGGCGGGGACGCTGGTAGCGCCATTTGCCGGGCGTACGCCGGAAATTGTAAAGGTTCCCTGCGCCGGAAATACAGCAGTAGAAACGTTGCCCAGGAAGGGTTCGAGGGCATTTCCGGAAAGATCGCGGATGAGTTCATTGGCGGCAATTTCAAGAGTTTCTCCCGGAAGAGCTCCAGACAGTTGCAGCGTGATCTGATCCCCGGAACTGGAAAGCGTGGGGGTTTGGTTGAGAGAGTTCGAATTGCGGAAAAGGTTGACGCTGGTGGCGTTGACAGTAGTTGCGTTGGCTGGCTTGTTAAGGCTGAGCACTACGGTGGCGTTGGGGCCGAGGTTGCCGGTGCCGCTCGACGGAGTCATGCTGATGACCTGGAAAGGGGTGGTATCGGGAGTGTTGGCAGTGGTGAATGAGTACTGCGTACAGGTCAGGAGGTTGCCTGCGAGATCGCGGATGCTGCCTTCACATCCCGGACGGACGTTGATCGTGGAGTTCGCCGCGTAAGGGGAAGAGGGCGTGAAGGTGAGGGTACGGCCATCTGGAGAGAGAGTGAGAGATCCGGTATAGTTCTGTCCCGCCTGGGAAACTCGCAGGGAAAGCGGATTGTTTAGCAAGAGTGGCGAGACAGGCTCACTGAAGGTGATCGAAACAGGGCTGTTGGTGGCAACATTGGTTGCGTTAGAGTCCGGGTTGCGCGTCTGAATCGCAGGCAGTGTGGTGTCGGAGGTTGCACTCGCGCCGGTAGTAAAGGTTGAAGAGAACGCACCGAGCGGCAGGCTGGCCAGATTGGTGATGCCGTTGAGGCTGAGAGTATAGAGCGTGGAGACGCTCAAATTCGCAGAAGGAATGAAGGTGAGAGTGCGGCCATCCGCGGAGAGTGTGGTGGTACCAGTGGCGGCAGGACTCAATTGAATGGCATTGGAGCCAATGGAAGCAGGAGAAATTGGCTGGCTAAAGGAAAGCTCGAGCCTGACATTCACAGCAATGTTTGTCGATCCGGTGGGTGGATTGATAGAGGACACCTGTGGTGGGTCCGCCAGTGGAGCAGTGCCCGTGGTGAAGACGGAATTCGTGGCATTGATCGCGTTGCCAGCAGCATCCTGGACTCCGGATTGTAGGAAAATTCGGAAATTTGTGCTGAGGTTGAGGTCTTGAGGGAAGAGCAAGGAAACGCTGCGGCGGTCTGGCGCAACCTCAACCGTTGAACCGGGCACTGGGATACTCGTGTTTTCATTGCGAAGGAAAACGTTCGAGCTGGTCAACGTGATGGGGTTAACCACCCGGTCAAACTCGTAGCGAAGAATGGTATTCACGGGGACGTTGGTGGAGTTGGGCGCAGGTGTAACGCGGGTTACCGTACCGTTTGTGCTGACAGCGGCATTGCCGGTTGTAAAGGTAGCATTGCCTGGATTCACCAGAGGGAGGCCCGTGGCCGATTGAAGGCTTAGAGAACTGACAACGGTGTAGTCGGTATTGGGAGCGAGGTTTGACGTCGGAACAAAGGTAAGGATGGTTCGGGTGTTGTCAAAGGTATAGGTACCAGCAACGTCAACGCCGGCGAGCTGAACGCGGAAGCCAAGGGGACGGGTAGTGGTGTCAATCGGTTTGTCGAATTGAGCCACGACGCGGGTGTTGAGTGGGAGGCCCGAGAATCCACTACCAGGGCTGAGAGTGATCAGCGAGGGACCTGTATTGTCGGATTCAAAACCGGTGGTAAACGCAGGGTTTGCTTGTACCATCGCCGTCCCGGCGGGATTGCGGATTTCCCTTCCGGATTCGGAAGCAAACCAGCGAATTCCCTGGCCGACTGGGAGCAGAGAATTGGGCGTCAGGGTCGCAATCCGGCCGGTGGCATCTACTTCGACAGACGCCGGGAGTGTGAAGGTACTCGTACGTTCATCGCGCAGCCGGAAAGAGGCCGACGTTACGGTATTACGATCAATGGGCTGGTCGAAGGTGAGAATCACCTTCGTATTGAGCGGGACATTTGTGGCACCTGAGCTAGGCGTAAAGCTGATGACCGTTGGAGCGGTGGGGGTGCTGGATTGCACAGTAAATCCATCGAGGATGGTAAGAGCATCCGGACCCTGAATTTCAACGGTGCGGGCCCCCAGTGTGGCCGCGGAATTGATAGCCAGCGACGCGGTGATGGAAGTAGGGCTGTTGACGATGACAGGGCCAAAGCTATTCTCGGCAGCTCCGCCAACTGCGATGCCAGGCCCGAAGCGGGCTGTTGTCACACCCGTCTGGAAGTTGGTGAAAGTACCCGTGATCGTGACGTCGACATTCTGGTTCGGGGTGCCAATATTCGGGTTGATCACGGTGATCAGCGGGACGCCCTGTGCCACCTGGAATCCTCCGGAAATCGAGGCCGTTTCAGTGCCCGTGGTGAGGGAGACGTTTCGAGAGCCAATCGAAGCATTAGCTAGAATCTGAATCTGAACCGTCGCCTGCGTGGGACTGTTGACGGTGACGGGACCGACATTGATCCCCGAGCCAAAAATAGCAGTGGTCAAGCCCTGCGTGAAGTTGGTGAAGGCACCGGTGATACCGACCGTGATGGTATTGCCCTGCGTACCTGAGTTGGGATTGAGACTGAGGAGAGTGGCAATTCCCGGCTGAATGGTAAGAGCGTTGGCCAGGATAGCCGACTCAGTGTTGGTAGTGAGTGTAAGCGTGCGGCCACCAATCGCGGCATTGACAGGGACAGTGATATTCGCGATAGCAGAAGTGGACGTTTGAACCGAAAGACTGTTCACGGTTATGCCAGCGCCAAAGGAGGCGGTGGTAACGCCGTTGATGAAGTTGGTGAACTGACCGGTGATGCCGATGTTCAGAGTTTCGGCCTGGCGAGCGGTGACAGGGTTGATGGAAGTGATGAGGGGAAGGCCAGCCTCAACCGTAAAGAGAGCTATTCCGTTCGCAATCTCGCCCGCCGTGGTGACGCGCACATTGCAGGAACCAATGTTTGCTGCAGAGGCCACGGAAACGGAGACAGTTAACGAAGTCGGGCTCAGTACATTCAACGCACTGGTGGAGATATTGCAATTGGGGAAAGATACTGCCGAAGTGCCGGAGGCGAAGTTGGTGCCGACGCCGGTAATGGTGACGCTATTCAGAACCTGCCCCTGGCGGCCCGAATTAGGCGTTATGGCGGAAATGGTAGCGGTGCCGGGAGCAACGGTAAAGGTGGTGTCAACATTGCTGGCACCCGTCGTGACGCGGAGGGTGCGCGCGCCAGTTGGAGCGGTGGGGCTGACCGTGACGTTGAGCGTGATGCTGGTTGGGCTGTTCACCGAGAAGTTGTTGACCGTCAGCCCGTCTACAGGCAGGAAGCCGAGAGTAGTGCTGCCGTCCCAGGCAGTAAATTCACCCGTGACGGTGAGGTTCTGGCTATTCGCGCCCTGGGCCAAAGAACTGGGAACGAGGCTCAGGATTCGTGGTGAACCCGCGTTGACGGCAAAAATTCCCGGTGCGGATGTAGCAACCTGGCCTCCGGTCGTGACGGTGACCGTACGGACACCAGGGCTCGCCGCAGCCAGAATGGTGAGATCGCAGGTGATTTGCGTGTCAGACTGCACGGAGACGTTTGACACCGTGATGCCCTGACCAAAACTGACTGAGGGAGTCGCCAAAGTGAAGTGGGTATTGGCAGCGCTGATCACCTGGCCCGTAAGGGTTTCTGTCTGGGTGCCTTGCGGGATCGAGATGGTTGTGATCTGAGGATTACCACCGGCATTGATCGCGAAGTTGGAAGAGACCACTTCGGTGCCGGTAGTCACGATGAGTTGGCGATTACCCAGCGAAGCAATGGGGCTGACCGTCAGATTCGCCAGCAGAAGCGTAGGGCTGCTAGCACTGGAATTCACTACCGTGATGCCCGAGCCGGAGCCAAAACTGATGGTGGAAGATGCCCCGAAGTTTGTGAAGGCACCGGTGATTTCGATCGAGGCATTGGTGGCCGTTTGAATGGCGGAATTCGGAGAAATGTTGGTGATCGTAGGCGATCCGAGCTGAACATTGAAGACGATCCCGGAGGCAACCTCGCCTCCCGTTGTGACGCTTACGCTACGGTTCCCCGTACTTGCGCTGGCCAGAATTGTGACATCGCACGTAATCTGCGTATTGCTTTGCACGGAACAATTGCTGGCCGATACTCCCGTGCCGCTAAATGCCAAGACCGGAGTCGCAAGAGTGAAGTGAGTGTTGGTTCCCGTAACCACCACTCCGTTCAAGGTTGCTCCCTGCGCAGCGGAAGATGGCGCGATGGAGGAAAGCGTCGCGGGGCCGCTGATGACGGTGAAGTTACTGGTGAGCTGTTGAGCACCGGTAGTGACTCGAATTGTGCGAGCTCCGGTGGCAGCGATGGGGTCGATCTGAACGTTGGACAAGGTGATCGACGTTGGGCTGTTGACGGTAACGGAACCGATGGTGATGCCGGCGGCGGGTTCAAAGGCAACCGTTGAAGTAGCTTGAGACCAGTCGGTAAATGCACCAGTAAGCGTGATCGATGGGATGGTCGAGGCCAGTGCGCCGGTTGTGGGCGCGACACTTGATAGGACGGGTGTGGCGGCGAGTACGTTGAAAAGATTTGCGCCACTGGCGGATTCGCCGCCGGTTGTCACCGTAACGGACCGCAGCCCGATCGCGGCGTTCGCGGCAATGCTCAAAGTGGCTGTCAGTTGCGTGTCGCTCAAAACACTCACGCTCGATACCGCAATGTTGGAGCCGAAGTTGACGGAAGGAGTTGCAGCGGTGAAGTGCGTGTTGGAGCCGGTGATGGTGACGGCGAGACTCGACTCGCCCTGGCTGCCGCTATTGGGTGCGACGGAGGAGAGAGTCGCATTGCCTGCCGTGACGCTGTATGAAGTGGTGACGACTTCTGCGCCGGTAGTGATGCGCAGCGTGCGACCCCCAAGATTGGCAATGGGAGTCGCGGTAGCAGTGAAAGTCAGGCTGGTAGGGCTCTGCACCTGGAGGTTGGAGACGCTCAAACCATTGGCCGGGGCATCGACTGCAAGCGCAGTGGTGCCAGCCGCGAAGTTGGTGAACTGACCGGTTAGCGTGACCGTAGTCGTGGTGGTGCCTTGAGCAGTCGCCGTAGGCACAACGCTGGAGATCGTTGGCGTGCCGCCAGCGACTACGTTGAAAGCGCCACCCGCAGAAGACACGACTTCCGTGCCGGTGGTGCAGACCAGCGTGCGGCTACCAAGTGCAGCACCTAGTGCAATGTTGACATTCAGGGTGCCGCTGGTGGACGAAGAGACGGAGGTGGAATTGGTGCTGATGCCGTCACCGAGCGAGCAGGCCGTCTGGCCATTGACGAAGCTCGTATTGACCGCCGAGAAGTTGACATTCAGATTGGTTGCGCCTTGTGGACCGGTGGTTGGGCTGATACCGGAAATAGTCAGCGCTCCCTGATTCACGACGAAAGCTCCCACGGGAGATAGTGCTGTTTCCGGGCCCGTGGTGCAGGCAACCGTGCGGGAACCGAGGGCCGAATTGTTTTCAATCTGGAGCCGGACGCTGACTTGATTGGGGTTCAGCAGTGCAAGGTTATCCACGAGGATGCCGTCACCAAAGCTGCAAACCGTGCCAGCCGTGAAGTTGGTATTCACACCAGTAACGACGACTCCGTTGACCGTTGTGCCGCGGCTGCCCGCACCGGGATTGACGGTGCTGATGGAGACCGAACCCTGCTTGACCAGGAATGCATTGGCCAGGGATTCACCGGTGGACGTGGTGAGGGTGCGAAGGCCGATGGGCGTGTTGTTCTGGATCGTGAGAGTGGCATTGATTTGTTGCGGAGTGGCGCTATTGATCTCCGCCAGAATGCCGCTACCAAGATTGAGCGTTGTTCCTGCTGTCCAGTTGGTATTGACCCCAACTAGAGTGACGGCGAGCAATGTGCTTTGGAAGCCTTCGTTTGGTGTGATTGAAGTGATGGAGGTCGGGCCTTGTGTGACCGTGAAGCCATCAACCAGCGACTCACCGGTGGAAAGGCTCAAGGTGCGCGGGCCAAGCGGGGTGTTGTTGGGAACGGTAATGGTGGCTTGCAGTTGGGTGGACGTCGCCGAGGAGATCGTGACGGTAATGCCGGCACCCAGGCTGGCCGTGATGCCAGACGCCCAACTGGTGTTGACGCCGGTGATGACCACGTTTGTGGAGCTGCCTTGGGCCAGGGAGTTTGGTGCCAGCGAAGAGATGGATGTAACGCCCTGGGTAACAGTAAAGGCGTTGGGGAGAGATTCCCCGGTAGAAAGCGTGAGCGTACGGGCACCGAGAGTGGTGTTGTCGGGGATCACTACATTGGCGTTGATCTGCGTGGCGGTGGCGTTGGTGATGTTGACGGTCAGACCATTGAGCGTGGCCGTGGTGGAGCCGTTCCAGTTCGTATTCACGCCCGTGATGACGATCGGGACGGTGGTGCTCTGCGCGCCGGAGTTGGGGGCTACTGACGAAATTGACGTGACGCCCTGAGTGACGGTGAAGGCGTTGGGGAGAGACTCACCGGTTGAAAGTGTGAGGGT
>CAZRGY010000026.1:14703-17317 GCA_964599715.1 uncultured Verrucomicrobiota bacterium
TTGATCTGCGTGGCAGTGGCGTTGGTGATGTTGACGGTCAGACCGTTGAGCGTGGCCGTGGTGGAGCCGTTCCAGTTGGTGTTTTGACCCGTGATCACAATGGGTACGGTAGTGCTTTGCGCACCGGAATTGGGGCTAACCGAGCTGATGCTGGAGGCAGGAGCCTCGTTGACGGTGAAGATGTTTGCTCCGGATGCAGTTTCTAGACCCGTCGTGATCGTGAAACTCCGAGGCCCGGGTGTGGCACCTGCGGCGATGTTCAAAGTGGCGTTAAAGGTGGTTGCATTGAGGATCGAAACGTTGCTGACGGTGATTCCAGCGCCCGGGTTGAGAGTCGAAACCCCTCTGGTAAAAGTGCTGTAGATGCCATTGATCGTGACGGGAATCGATGTCCCCGGGGCAGCTGAACCAGGAACGACACCGGTAAGCGCAGCCGGAGGGTTGACGGTGAGATTGGCGAAGTTGGAGCTGACGAGGTTGAGGGTAGTGGAAGCAATTCGAACGCGATAGGGCGTGGGGTTGGTGAGCACCGCAAAGGAGGCCGGAATCCTGAAGCTTACACGCTTGGTGGACCCAATCACGTTTGCTACCGATAGCGCCGGAAACGTCGCGGAAGGGCCGGTGCCGGTGGGCTCGAGCGTAATCGTCAGAGATGCCGGGCTAATGGTTCCGCTGGGAAATCCGCTAGCGGTGACGGAAACCGTTCGGACTTCCGGGCTGGCAGCAAGCGGTGAAGCTGAGGTGGTGAGATTCAGTGAAGTCTGACCAAGCAGACTGGTTGCCAGCAAAAGAATTAGGCTCGAAAGGGTTCTCATAAGGTCTCTCCGGGAAGCAAGCGTGGCCTTCCCGCTAGCTATTAGCGCAAAGCGCCGCCCAAGTGGACCAAAAAAAATAGGCGCCCCTCGAAAGGAGCGCCTACGAAAGAGCTAATTCTTGGTGATGGGCTTAGCGACGGCGAAGCAGAAAGAGTGCACCCGCACCGAAAAGCACCAGGGACGAGGGTTCGGGAATCTCGGTCCCGCCCAGTTCCTCCCCATCCAGCGTCAAAAGCCAATTACTACCATCGCCAAGGTAGGTCAGCGTCAGGGCTTGTGAAGACGGCAGGAAACTAACGCCACCAACTTCGAAAGGCGAAGCGGGGAGGAAAGAACCACTGAAGATGAACTGATCGAAAAGGTACTGGCGATCCGCGTTAACAAAAAATACTAGCGGAGTTCCGGGTTCTACGACGGGATCCAGGTTGAAAGCTTCCGTTAGCTGGTTAGCGGCATCCGTACAATCGGCATTCAACTCACAGTAGAGGGCCGTAAGCGTGCCGCTGAAGGAAAGACTGGTGAGGATCGGGAAGTCGGGAGGCAGTGCAGCAGTTCCCGTAAAATTCTCGACGCTCAGCGAACCCAGGCCATCCCCTTCATCGACATAGCTGATCAGTCCGGCGTTAAATGTGGCAGCGGGTAATGCCACCCCGAGAGCCAGCAGTAAAGTTCCTAAACAAATTGTCCGAAACATGATTCCTCCTAAATGTCTGTGACCTCCATACGTTAAACGATTTTTCATGGAGTGTGCAAGAAAGAAATTTGGACCATCAGTACTAGCTGGTTTGCTTGGCTTCGAGTTCGGCCCACCGCAAATAGAGGCTTTCTACTTCCGATTCAAGGACATGGATAGCGGCATAGAGCTCCTGAATGCGTACGTGATCGGTGACAACTTCCGGCCTCTCCGTTTCGGCGCGCCTGGCTTCCAGTTGGGATTCTGTTGCGGCGATTTTCGTTTCGAGTCCGTCAAATTCGCGTTGCTCGGTATAGCTGAGCTTCTTTTTGGAAGATGAAGAAATCACATTGGCAACAGATTTTGGCTTGGCGGATTCCTTGCGGCGATTGAGAAGATCGTACTCGTATTGCTCATAGTCGGCATAAAGCGTTGCCCCGCCACGGCCGTCGAGACCCAATACGTGCGTCGCAATCCGGTCCATCAGATAGCGGTCGTGAGTTACGAGTACCAAAGCACCCGGAAATTCGTCGAGCGACTCTTCCAGCACTCCAAGCGTCGGAATATCCAGATCATTGGTCGGTTCGTCGAGGAAGAGAACGTCAGCGGGTTCGAGCATCAGTTTGGCAAGCAGGACACGCGCGCGCTCCCCACCCGAGAGGCGTTCCACCGGTTGTTGTAGCTGGGCAACTTCAAACAGAAACTTCTTCGCCCAGGCGTTGACGTGCATTTCAACGCCTTGAAAAATGACGCCATCCCCGTCGGGTGCCAGCGCTTGTTTCAGGGTTGCTTTCGGATTCGGCAAAGCCCGCTGCTGGTCAAAGTAAACCATCTTGAGATGCTCGGCGCGTTTGACATTGCCCGCGTCGGCGTCAAGTAGCCCCATCAGAATCCGCAGCAATGTCGACTTGCCAGAGCCATTTGCTCCGGCAATCCCGAGCTTCATGCCCGGCGTAAGAATGACGTCGAGATGATCAAAGAGAAGTTTTCCGCCAAGGGATTTCGAGATGGCGCTGGCTTCGATCAGGCGCTTGGTTTGACGGAGCGAGGAAGTAAAGTCGATCGTTGTGGTAGAAACCCGCTCACGGACTTACATGTCCTAGAGCTCGCCAATAATTTCGTGAGA
>CAZRGY010000027.1:0-17313 GCA_964599715.1 uncultured Verrucomicrobiota bacterium
AAAAGCGACTAGGAATTGTTAATCTTTCGTAAAATTGGAATAAACAACGAAGGCTTTACATTTATTGCTATTTTAGTTCATCGAAATAAGCACCGTGATCAAGTAAACACAGCACCTGTGCTTGCCGATTAAATTTAGGGGTGAACAGAATTTGCGAAAAACCGCTTGATCCATTTCGTTTCTCTGACTGGGTAATAAAAACAAAAAGCCGTTCCGCATCGCACGGAACGGCGTTTGTTAGTCTGATGGGCCAATACCCTGTCAGGCTTCGAAAGAGCGCCCGCAACCACAACTTTGGCGGGCATTGGGGTTAACGATTTTGAAGCCTCCCCCGGTCAATTCGTCTTTAAAATCCACCTGGCTGCCGCGTAAGTAATTCGAGCTGAATTCATCCACCACTACTGCAACCCCTTCAGCCTCAACAACGGCATCACCATCACGCAATTCGTCAAACACCATGCCATATTGCAAGCCGGAACAACCACCTGCTTCCACATACAGACGCAATGGTTTGCCCGCATTCTCCGGCTGGGTCTGATGGACGATCTTGATCTGCTCCACCGCACTCGGAGTTAGGGTGACTACAGTTTCGTTAGAAGTGGCACTGCTCATATCTTTGACGACGTTTTCACCGTATCCCTGTCTGCCAATACTGTCAAACGTACTGACGAGATTTTTTACTGAAATTCCTGCTGGTTCATTCCCTGATACTTACCTATCGTCAACCCGGGATAAGTTCTGAAATCTTGACCACATCAGCGCATGTTTGAAGCCGCCGAACTGGGACGTTCCATTCCAAAGGACAAATACGAGGATGAATTGCCTAAATTGCGCGCCCGCCTGGTGCATGCACAGCTGGCCTTGAAGGAGACGCAATCGCAGATCGTCATCATTATCTCCGGTGTAGATGGGGCTGGCAAAGGCGAGGTCGTCCATCGGCTCAATGAATGGCTCGATCCTCGCGGGGTTGATACCCATGCATTCGGCACACCCTCGGATGAAGAGCGTGAGCGCCCATTCTTCTGGCGGTTCTGGCGCACCCTTCCCTCTCGCGGCCGGTTAGGCATTTTCTTTGGCTCTTGGTATACTGACCCCATCATCCGTAAGGTTTATGGCGAAGCTGATTCCAAAGAACTGGATGTCTCCTTGAAGCGCATCTGCTCCATGGAACGTATGCTGGCCGAAGACGGCACGGTATTCCTCAAACTCTGGTTCCACCTCTCCAAAAAGGCCCAGTTCCAGCGGCTTCATGATCTGGAGAACAATCCGCACACCCATTGGCGGGTGCTGCCGACCGATTGGAAACACCACAAGCTCTACGACAAGTTCTCCAAGACCGCCGAACGTGTCATCCGCCTCACCGACACCGAGAACGCCCCTTGGCATATCATCGAGAGCACAGACAATCGTTACCGTGATCTCACTGCCGGAAAGCTATTGGCAGATGCATTGGAGAGCGTTATCGAAGGCCGCGCACTCAAACGCTCCCGCAAACTTCCCCTACCCAAGGTCAAACCGACTGGCAGCAGCGATGCGACCATCTTGGACCGGGTGACGCTGGACAAAGAGATACCTGACCGCAAATACCGCAAGCGACTCTCGAAATACCAAAGCGAATGGAATCGCCTCGTCTGGGAAGCGCACGAGAAAAAAGTCTCCAACGTCATTGTGTTCGAAGGCTGGGACGCCTCCGGCAAAGGCAGTAGCATCCGCCGTGTGACCGAGGCGATGGACGCCCGCCTCTACCAGATCATCCCGGTTGCTGCCCCCACAGATGAAGAACGTGCTCACCACTATCTCTGGCGCTTCTGGCGCCATCTGCCGCGCGATGGCCGGGTCACCATTTTTGACCGCTCATGGTATGGACGTATTTTGGTGGAACGCGTGGAAGGCTTCGCGAGCAAGGAAGAGTGGATGCGCGCCTATCATGAGATCAATGACTTTGAGGAACAACTCGTGGAACATGGCATCACCGTTCACAAATTCTGGATTCATATCAGCAAGGAAGAGCAGCTCGAACGTTTCAAGAAACGGGAACTCGTCCCCTACAAACGTTACAAGATCACCGACGAAGATTGGCGCAACCGCAAGAAGTGGGATACTTACAAGGCTGCTGTGAACGATATGGTAGCTCACACCAGCACGGGCGTCGCACCCTGGACGCTTATCCCGGGAAATGACAAACGCTTTGCCCGCATCCAGATCTTGCGCACCCTGACCGAACGGCTTGAGAAAAGGCTCTAACCCCGCGTCATATCGAGCAGGCTGATCTCAAATGCTTCACCGCAGTCATGTTCTCATTCTCTGCCTAATTCTGGCCGGTGCCGGAGGGTGGATAGGGCATCAATGTTTTGAGGAAGCCGCCCGCTTCATTAGCCCGGGTTCCGTTTCCTTCATGGTGAAGTACCACCCGGATGCTCAACAGCTTGCTCGCACCAGTTTTACCGTTGCCAGTGGATTGCTGGCTTTCAGTGTCCCCCTATCAGCCTTGGCAGCTGGACGAATCCGGAACCGGGCTCGCTATGTGGATCCGCTGTTGGTCAATTTGCTGATCGGCGCGTTCACGACTGCCATCGCCCTGCTCTATTACCGAAGTGAAATGCAGTCTCTCGGAAGTAAAGTAGGCGAGTTCATAACCCTGATGAAAGCATCCAAACAACAGATCGCCTTCAATCCGTTAACCCGCTCCCTGCTATTCGGTACGGCAATGACCCTGCTGGCTGGTCTAGTTAGAGGATTGGTTTCGCCAGTTTCAGGCAAAAGATAGGTTACCAGAGGAAGGACTTGAGCTCAGCCACTTCCTGATCCCCTTCCCACAGCGTGGTCCGCCAAGCAATGATTTTACCGGCCTGCTTAAATTCTTCGCCTGATAACGTTATCTGGCTCCAGCTGCCTGATAGGCCCAAAGGCTTGATCTGGCGCTCCATGACGATACTGTTCGGCTCACCACTGACACGCAATTCCACCTTTAGCTTCAATGCATCACGCTTAAGATTCACTCCCGCCCAGCGGATATCAAAACGCAGGGCCTTGCACAAATCTGGATTAGCCCGCAGATGCGCTTGATAAGCGTCTCGCTCATAAAGACTTGGAGAAAGAGTATGACGCCCTTTTTCATCCAACAAATGAGGCAGCACCTTGGAGATGCGGGCTTTGCCAGCCTCCACATTGGAAACGCCCATCACCAACATCAGAGTAATCGCGATTAACCAGCGCATGCATGAAAAGTAGCCCAATCGAGGCGCTCCCGACAACCGTAAATCACACAGGCACAGTTTCTAAGGCCAAAAAAACGGGCTGAGATTACGACTTGTTTTCCCATCCAGAAGTGGGACACTCCCGTCTTAAATCTACATGAACACCGTGCTTCTGATAGATGACGACCGGGTAACCCGACACGCTCTGTCGCTGCTTTTGGCTAATGGAGGGTGGAAGGTACTGGAAGCCGATGATGGCGAATCCGGGCTCCGAACTGTGGAGGAAAGCTCTCCCCAAGTCGTCATTTGTGACCTGTTGATGCCGCGTTCCAACGGCTTTCAGGTTTGTCGCAGCATTCGCGAAAAGGGGTATTCTTTTCCCCAACCGCGTATCATTGTCACGACGGCCAGCAGCTATCCCACAGACCGGTTAAACGCTTTTGAAGCAGGGGCCGATGAGTTCATCGTCAAGCCCATCCAGCCCGCTGGCCTCCTGGCCCTACTGGAATCCCTTACCCAACCGGGCACGGAGACAGAATTCATCCGCCGCCGGGCCGCTAAACGCGCACTCTCCAAACCGGCCGCGGCCGATAACGCCAAGCCGATGTTATCTCCGGATGAAGTCCGCGTCCGTTTTTGGGGTGTACGGGGCTCCATCGCGACTCCTGGTCCAGACACCGCCTACTACGGCGGCAACACCACCTGTGTCGAAGTCCGTGCTGATGGTGAGATAATCATCTTGGATGCTGGCACTGGCATCCGCCCCTTAGGCCTGAAACTCATCAATGAGTTCAAATCCGAGCCGATGCGGGCAACCGTTTTACTCACCCACACGCATTGGGATCATATCCAAGGTTTTCCGTTCTTCATCCCGGCATACAACCCCAAGAACCAATTGCGCATCTTGGGCTATGAAGGTGCCCGGCAAGGGCTTCTGAACACGCTCTCCAGCCAGATGGAAAGCCCCTACTTCCCCATCAGCATGCAAGAGATGCCGGGAAACATTGAGTGTTTGGAGCTAAAAGACCTCGAGTTCAACGTTGGCAACGTCAAGGTTCAGGCCAAGTTTGTGAATCATCCCGGCATCTGTGTCGGTTACAAATTGATAACCAGCAAGGGCTCCATCGTCTTCATCCCGGATAACGAACCTTATGTCCGTCTGAAAGCGGCCCCCGGCAAGCTCGGCCCCAAGGAACATGCCGAAGCTCTCGAGTTTGCCCGGCAACAGGATCAGAAGCTGATCGATTTCATCCGGGGCGCCGAAGTCCTCATCATGGATACCCAGTATGACGCTACCGAGTACCCTCGTCATGTCGGTTGGGGACACACCTGTGTCGACGACACGGTAGCTTTTGCCATGGCCGCTGGCGTGAAAAAACTTTTCCTCTTTCACCATGACCCCGGTCATGATGACGAGCACATTGGGCACATGGAATCTCAAGCTCGAGAACTCGTGCGCCGTCAGGAAGGAACTCTGGAAGTGGAGGCTGCCCGTGAAGGATTGGTTCATGACTTGGGCGTATCGGCCCTAGCCTCCAAAGCTATCCCCGCCACCGGCTAGCCACCGAGGCCAGCCAATTAATTCCACCGACACGCAAGTACCGCATTGCCCTACATCCTCTGGCAGGTTAAAAACTACCTGTCACGCAACTGACCCTAGACGCACTCATGTAGGGCTCAGTTTGGCGTCAGGCAGTCCGGAACGACATTGCTTGCGTGAAAACCATCTTGCTCGTTGATGATGATCAGGAACTTCGCACCACCCTACGCGGGTGGTTGACGGAGGCCGGTTGGCACGTTTACGAAGCGGAAAACGGGGCTCTCGGCTGGCAGGTCATCCAAGAAAAGCGTCCCCAAGTCGTCATCTGCGACCTCCTCATGCCTCGGTGCAACGGGTTCCGGGTATGCCATCTCGTCCGCGATAATCCCGAGCTTAAAGGCACCCGTATAATCATCTCCAGCGGGCGCGGTTACCCCGCAGACCGGGCGAACGCCATCGATGCCGGCGCAGACGAGTATCTCGTCAAACCAGTTGAGCAATACAAATTCCTCTACCTGCTGAACCAGATCATTGAGCCCGGGTGGCAGCGCAAAGCCATCGCCCCCCTGCCCGTCCCTCCCGATGCGCCCAAAGAGCGGATTGAAACCCCTACCGAGGGAATGAAGATCAAGTTCTGGGGTGTTCGCGGCTCAATCCCCACCCCCGGTCCAAGCACGGTACACTACGGCGGCAATACAACCTGTGTCGAAGTCCGGGCCGACGGGGAAATCATGATTTTGGATGCTGGCTCGGGCATTCGCCCCCTGGGACTTTCTCTCGTCAAAGAATTTAAAGGCCAGCCTATCCGGGTAACTTTGATGATTTCCCATACCCATTGGGATCATATCCAAGGCTTTCCTTTTTTTATTCCGGCTTATAACCCCAAGAACCAGATTCGCATCTGTGGTTTTGAAGGCGCTCAAGCCGGCCTGCAAGGCATCCTTTCCTCCCAGATGGAAAGCCCCTATTTCCCGGTCAGTCTTCGCCAGATGCCAGGTAATATTGTTTTCGACGAATTGCACGACATGCACTTCAATGTCGGCAAAGTCCAGGCTGAGGCATCATTCACCAATCATCCTGGCATCTGCGTCGGTTACCGCTTGAACACAAGCTGCGGCTCTGTTGCCTTCCTGCCAGATAACGAGCCTTACCAGCGTTTGCGTGGCTCCAATACGCAAAGCGGTGCCGAGATTGCCTACGCCCGAAAAATGGATGAAAAGCTCATCAATTTCATCCGGGATGTGGATGTCCTTATCATCGACTGCCAGTATGATGACACCGAATACCAGCGCCACATCGGCTGGGGCCACGGTTGCTTGGATGATGTGGTAAGCCTTGCACTCATTGCCGGCGTCAAGCGCCTCTATCTTTTCCACCATGATCCCGGTCACGATGATGCGCATATAGATCGCATGGTGGAATGGGCCCGCAATCTGGTCGCGATGCATGGCGATCCGTTGATTGTCGAAGCCGCCCGTGAAGGAGACGAAATCGTCCTTGGCTTGCCGGAAGACTCTCCCGCACCCGACTCTCAGTCCCTGCCTGCCGTTTAATTTCCCCGCTGAGCCGTTTAAAAAGGGGATTTTACCTTTAAGCAAAATCAGCGTAGCGTATCAGCGCTTTGGACAAGCCCCATACAACACCTGTTGTACCGAACGCGACAGCAAGCAATGTGATCGCCTCCGCTGGCGCCAAGTCTGATTCCAACAGTCAGTTAAAAACCTGGCTGACGCCTCCCCAATTGGTTTGCTCTCTCCATGTTGACAGCTCTGGACTGATCCAACATGCCGAAGGCGACATACAAGAATTATTCGGATGCACTGAGGTTCAAAAGACAGAACTGTCAAATCGTCTCAGATGGTCTGGAGAGGCTTCCGGGCAACTGACTGACTGGATCAATCGGAGCAAGGAGAACAGACAACTGGTGCAAGCTGAATTGGAAGGTAGCCCGGGAAAACTGACCCCTGTCGAACTACAAGCCATTTACCAAGGGGATGATAACTATCTGATTATCATCCGCAGCCTCTTTGCAGAGATAGTAGAGCAATTTGCGGCCCAGCAACTCCAAATATTGGAGTTGTTAGCCGCCGGCACCCCTTTGCCTGAGATCTCAAAACGGATCGTCTTGCTGATTGAAGACTCTTTGCCCGGTGCCACAGGTTCCATTCTGTTCTTGGATCCGGTAAAAAAATGTTTCCGTATCGGAGCGGCCCCGAATCTTCCTGAAGCCTATAACAAGATCGTCGATGGATTCCCTATCGGACCAAAAGTAGGTTCCTGCGGTGCTGCTCTGTACCATCAGCAGCGGGTTATAGTAGAGGACATCAGTTCGGACCCTATTTGGGCGGATTATCGCCAACTGATTCTCCCGCTAGGACTACATGCCTGCTGGTCCACTCCGTTTTTTTCAGAGTATGGAAAAGTGCTTGGCACCTTTGGCATTTATTACCGGGTAAAGCGAGCACCGCAACCCTATGAAATCGCTATTGTAGATGCCGCGTCTCATCTGGCTGCGGTGGTAGCAAGCCACCACCAGAACCAAAAGCGGCTTCAAGATGTCATGGCCGACCTCAAGGAGAGCGAGCAGCGTTTGGCTCTAGCCTTAAGAGGCACCGATCTGGGGCTATGGGACTGGAATATCGAGACCGGAGAAATGATTCTGGGAAAAGGCTGGCTGGCTATGCTGGGCTACGCGGCCGATGAATTACCTTACACCTTCGATGCCTGGAAAAAACTATGGCACCCCGAAGATATTCAGCAAGCGACCCAAGCGCTGGATGAACACCTGCAGGGTAAGTCTGATCTGTATGATAACGAGCTAAGGCTGCAGGCCAAAGACGGCCAATGGCGTTGGGTGCAGGCGCGCGGTCGGGTGATGGAACGCTCACCCGATGGTCGTCCATTGCGGATGACCGGCACCTATTTGGAAATCCATTCCCGAAAGACTGCCGAAGCAGAACTCCAGCGCATTCAGCGTCGGTATGAGCTTGTGCTCGTCGGCTCCGGTGCTGGTCTCTGGGATTGGAACATCGATACCGGGCAATGCTATTTCTCCCCCCGAGTAACAGACTTGCTAGGCTATCCTGAAGCGGAATTACCGTCCACCTGGAGCGGTTTCCTAACCCTGATACATCCTGACGATACGCTCTCGATGACACAGGCGATCGCTGAACATCTGGAGCAACATGCGCCATTTGAGATTGATCTCCACTTGCTCACCAAAGATGGGGGCTATCGTTGGTTCACGTCTACAGGTCAAGCCAATTACGATCATCGCGGGCTTCCCCGGCAAATGGCCGGTTCACTTATCGACATCCATGAACGTCGCAGCGCCGAGGAACGAGTCCAGGAAAACAAGCGCGTATTGGAAACCCTCTTGGGCAACCTCTTGGGCATGGCTTACCGGTGCCGGATCGATGAGTTCTGGACCATGGAATTCGTCAGCCAAGGCTGCCTAAAATTGACTGGCTACAAGTCTGAGGACTTGGTGAACAACCAACGTATCAGCTACGAAGAAATTACCCATCCTGAAGATCGTCAACGTGTCCGGGATGAGATTTATCACGCGCTCGAGATGGGGCGTCAGTTTGACGTAAACTACCGAATCGTTACCGCCGACGGAACCGTGAGGCATGTTTGGGAACGCGGTGTAGGCATTCACTCAGCCTTGGGCCAACTCGAAGTTCTGGAAGGATTCATCACGGATGTCACCAGTATCCGCATCTCCCAGGACAAGATCGCCGAACAAGCTGCATTACTGGACCGAGCACAAGATGCGATCATCGTCCGGGACGTGGATGGGCTTATCACCTACTGGAACCAAGCTGCAACCCGGCTCTTTGGCTGGAGCCAGGAGGAAGCCATTGGCAAAACAGCACTCAAGCTATTTTTCCGGGAAGTCACCTCGTATCAAATGGCGATGCAGACCGTTTTGAAACAAGGCGAATGGTCTGGTGAGCTCCGCAAATTTAACCGTTCCAACCAGGAGATCGTCGTCGAATCACGCTGGACACTCATGCGTGATGAGGCCGGTGCTCCTAAATCCATTTTAACGATTGATACAGACATAACGGAGAAGAAACGTATCGAAGCCCAATTTTTCCGGGCTCAACGGATGGAAAGTATCGGCACTCTGGCTGGCGGTATCGCCCATGACCTGAATAATGTTCTCGCCCCGATCATCATGGCCATCGATTTGCTCCGCTTGTCAGTCCGGAGTCAAGGTGACATCGAACTGTTGAACCAGATGAACACCAGCGCCCATCGTGGCGCCTCCTTGGTGCAGCAAGTGCTCTCTTTTGCACGTGGAGTCGAAGGACGACGGGTAAGCATCAATCCATCGCATCTCATCAAGGATGTGATGAAGATCATCAAGGATACCCTGCCGAAATCCATCACCATTCGGAGTCACCGCTCCGCCGATCTCGACATGATCACGGGCGATCCCACTCAGTTGCATCAAGTTTTGTTGAATCTATGTGTGAACGCGCGCGACGCCATGCCGGAGGGCGGTACGCTCAGTCTGCTGGCGGAGAACGTCAAGCTCGATGAGACACAAGCGGCCATGATCGAGAATGCCCGTCCCGGAGACTATGTCTGCTTCATCGTGGAAGATACCGGCACCGGAATTCCGCCTGAAGTACAGGATAAGATATTCGAACCATTCTTCACCACCAAAGAGATTGGCAAAGGAACAGGCTTGGGCCTTTCTACTGTCTTGGCCATCGTACGCAGCCACAGCGGATTTATCCGGATCGAGAGCACTCCAGACTGCGGCACCAGTTTTTACGTCTATCTGCCTGTTTCAAGCCGGCCGTCAGAAGCTTCAGACGATTCACCTGCGCAAGAAATACCCCGCGGGCATGGCGAGTGCATACTCATCGTGGACGATGAAGCTTCAGTGCGCTCCGTCCTCATGAACACGCTCAAGACTTATGGGTATGAGGTCCTTTCAGCAGAGAACGGCGCCGAATCCCTCGCGATCTTCGAGAGAGAGAAAGACCGTATCCGGGTCATCCTCACGGATATGATGATGCCAGTGATGGACGGCCCGACGATGATTACCAATCTGCGTCGGCTGAATGCCAAACAGCCCATTATCGCCACCAGCGGTCTTAGCGAAAGCATCAACGTCGCCAAAGCGACAGCCGCAGGCGTCACTCATTTCTTGGCCAAGCCCTATACTGCGGAAATGATTCTCCAAGCAGTCCATGAAGTCTTGGAACAACTTCCAATCAAGACTCCTCCGGGCCAGACGGAAATAAAATGACCGGCCCCTGATGCGTTTTTCAGCTTTGAAGCCCCCCGGCTTCCCTCCTATGCTCCGCCCGTGTCCGCCACTGCCATGAAGCCATTGGATGCCAGCACGCGCTATTGCGCCGTGTATGGGCACCCTATTGCCCATTCAGCCTCACCGGCCATGCAAAACGCCGGAATTGCTGCCTTGGAGCTCAACTGGCGCTACCTAGCTTTCGATGTCCAGCCCTCATCGCTCCGTGAAGCGATAGCCGGAGCGGCTGCCATGAAGTTCATCGGTTTGAATCTGACCGTGCCCCACAAGTTGCTGGCTGTAGACATCGTGGATGAACTGGATGTCTCCGCCTCCACTTGGGGTGCAGTGAATACTGTTCGTTTCGAAACCAAGGTTGGCGAAGAATGGTTACCCATGGCTCAAGTCCAGCCCGGTGAGACCGGTGAAATCCGCACGCGTGGTTACAATACAGATGCGGATGCCATCACGCGCTCCTTGCGTGAAGACTTGGATGTGGAACTCGCAGGCTCAAGCGTCTTGCTGCTGGGTGCTGGAGGAGCGGGTCACACGGCTGCGCTTAAGCTGGCAGATGAAGGCGTAGGCAGCCTGCATCTGGTAAATCGCACGCTAAGCAAAGCCGAAGAACTGGCCGCAGAAATCAAACGCCGTTTTCCCAATGTGAAAGTTCATACCGGCTACCCAGAAGGAACAGGTATCGACATTGTCCTGAACGCGACTTCCTTGGGCTTGAAAACAGGGGATGCCCTGCCCCTTGATTTGGGTCTGTTCGCCCTATCCCGGGCCCGCTATGCTTACGACATGATCTATCGCCCGGCAGAAACACCCTTTTTGCATGCCGCGAAAGCAGCTGGTTGCCGCACCGCCAATGGTGTCGGCATGCTGCTCTATCAGGGTGCCAAAGCCTTGGAGCTATGGACTGGAAAACCTGCTCCGATCGAGCCGATGCGGGCCGCCTTGCTGGCTCATGTCTATGGCACAACCCATTGAGCGAAGATTTTAACCAACTGACACATGTTTGACCCTGAAGTCTGGAGCGCCGTTCCCTTTAATTTTTGGTCAGTGGTGGCCTTTGTCCTCGGCTGCATGGTGGGCAGCTTCTTGAATGTCTGCATCTATCGCATGCCGCGGGAGATGAGCATCGTACATCCTCGTTCGCATTGTCCAAAATGCGAATACATGATTCCGGCCATGCTGAACATCCCGCTCGTCACTTGGCTATATCTGGGTGGGAAATGCGCCAACTGCAAAACTCCCATTTCCATCCGCTATTTTCTGGTCGAGCTGCTCACCGGTGTTGTCTTCTTGCTGACTTGGATCCGCTTTGGTCCTGAGTCAGCCAGTGTCGCCATCGCGTATGCAGTTCTGCTGGCTGGATTCATCGTCGCCACTTTTATCGATTTCGAGCACTTCATCATCCCGGATGAGATCACTTTTGGCGGCATGGGAGCTGGATTGATCGCTTCCATCCTCGTGCCAGAACTGCACCAGGTGGCCAATCGCCCCGAAGCATTGTTCCGCAGCATGGTCGGCTTGGTGGTCGGTGCGGGTGTGGTCTATGCCATTCTAAAATTTGGCAAAATCCTTTTCGGCCGGGAAAAACTCGCCTTCCCGGAGAACTCCAAACTGATCTTCACCGAAACCCACCTCCACCTGCCCGATGAAGTGCGCCCTTTCGAAGACATCTTCTTCAACGAAAACGACACCATCGTCTTAGAAGCCAGCAAAGTGGAGATTGTGGACCGCTGCTACCAGAATATCACTCTCCGCCTCTCCCCCAAGTCGCTGCAACTCGGCGAAGACAAGTATGATCCCTTGGAGGTGAAATACATGGAAGTCATCGCGGACAAGGCCGTGTTACCACGAGAAGCCATGGGCTTTGGTGACGTCAAATTCATGGCTGGCATCGGGGCTTTCTTGGGCTGGCAGGCCACGATTTTCTCGCTGATGGTCAGTGCCGTCATCGGCTCCTTCGTTGGTGTCAGCCTGATTTTGTCCGGACGCAAAGATTGGTCCAGTCGCTTGCCCTACGGTCCCTACATCGCCTTGGCTGCCGTCATCTGGCTCGTGGGTGGACGTGAATGGTTCGAACAACTATTCACCATCCCGGACCTTCCGGAACCCATCGGCCCGTAAGTTTTTTGCCTCATGCGCGAGCCGTTGCCTCCAGACTGGCAAATCCATTTTGCCCCCCATTTTCAACCGCACCCGGATATCCGTCATGCGGTCTTTGATTTCGACGGTACATTGTCGCTAGTTCGTGGCGGTTGGGCTGAGATCATGGTCGAGCAGTTTCTCGAGCATCTGCCACCTCATGATCCAGCTGCGGAACCGGCCCTACGCCAGTCCTTGTTGCATGATATTCTGGCCCTGAACGGAAAGCCGACCATCTATCAGATGCAACTCCTGTCGGAAAAAGTGACCCAGCAAGGCGGCTCCCCCGATTCGCCAGACAACTATAACTTGGATTTCCAGCGCCGCCTGCGGCTCAAACTCAGCGAACGTCTGGAAGACATCCGCAACACCCCTTCCCGTCGCGACCATTACCTAGTCCATGAAGCTCGCACCATGCTGACCCTGCTCCGTGAGCGAGGCATTATCATTCATTTATTGAGCGGCACCGCCCGGCCCGATCTGCTGATCGAATCAGAAGCCTTGGGTATCCGTGAATTTTTGGAAGACCGCATCTATGGCCCAGAAGATTTGCGTCCCGGCTTCACCAAGCGCGCCGTCTTCGAACAGATTGTCCGCGACCACGGGCTCAAGGACGGTCAACTGATGTGCTTTGGCGACGGTGCAGTGGAGATCATGGACACACGCCGCCTTAACGGACTGGCCATCGCCGTTGCGAGCGATGAAGCGCAGAACGGCAGTGGCATCTTGGACACCAACAAACAATCTCACCTACTGAATGCAGGGGCACACGCCGTCATCCCCGACTACCGATATGCTTCCCGGCTGGTGGAGGAACTGTTTTCCGCTTAAGATTTTCACCCCTCCCGTTTTAAAGGAAGGCAACAAAGCGTGCTGACAAATTCGCACAAGCACGCCAGACTTTACTCCACATGATCCCCGTTGACGTAAAGCCTTTGGACTTGGAGCGCGTGCGCGTATTTCCGCTCGCCACCCGCAAAAGCCTCACAAAGGTTGAGGATATTTTGTTATCCCCGCAAGGCGAGCCATCGACAGCATCCGATTGGAACATGTCGCTGATCAAACGATGTGCGAGTGACATCCGTCGTGCCCGTGAGAACGGCAAGTCTGTCATGCTTATCTACGGGGCCCATCTGCTGCGTAACGGTGCCGCCCAGATTCTCGATCAACTCATGCAACAGGGCTGGCTCACTCATATCGCCACCAACGGAGCCGGCACGATCCATGACTGGGAATACTCGTGGCTGGGTCGCTCTACTGAGAGCGTACGGGAGAATGTCGCAAGCGGAACTTTTGGCACTTGGGATGAAACCAGTCGCAACATCCACATCGCCCTTATGAGCGGGGCCATGAATGGCCTTGGCTACGGCAACTCCCTCGCGCGATTCATCCAAGAAGATGGTGCTCTGCTCCCCTCAGCAGACGAGCTAGAGGCACAGATACGGGCCATGCCCTCTCACCCTCTGACCGCTGCCCGGGCTGACCTTTTACGCGCGATGCAAAAGCAACAGCTCAATAGCGGACGCCTCGATGTTCAGCATAAATGGAAAAACGCCTCCATCTTGGCTGCTGCCTGGCGGAATCAAATCCCCATGACTGTTCATCCGGGGATTGGCTATGATATCATCACGAATCACCCCATCTTCAGCGGCTCAGTGATTGGACGGGCGGCCGAACTCGATTTCAAACTCTTCTCTGGTTCCGTGGAGCATCTGGATGGCGGTGTTGTACTCTCTGTTGGCTCAGCCATTATGGGACCGCAAGTCTTCGAGAAAAGCATCAGCTGCGTGAACAACCTGCGCATCCAAGACGGGCGACCGATTATCCAAAATCATTCCATCTATGTCGTAGATTTGCAGGAAGGCGGCAACTGGGATTGGACTCAAGGCGAGCCGCCCAAATCCAACCCCGCTTATTACCTGCGCTTTTGTAAGAGTTACGCCCGCATGGGTGGTGCCATGAATTATCTTTGTTGCGACAATGCTGCCTTTATCCATCATCTGCATAACCACCTCCAGTCATGACTCCTAAGCGCTATCAGCAGATCAGCTCCAAGTTCCCCAAGCAACGCATTGCGGTCGTTGGCGACTTCTGTCTCGACCGCTATCTGGAGCTGGACCTCACCAAACAGGAGATTTCCATCGAGACCGGATTGGCCGTGCACAACGTCATCAACGTGCGCTCACAACCCGGCGGCTCTGGCACGATCCTAAATAATCTGGTGGCGCTTGGCGTTGGCGACATCATCCCCGTCGGCTTTGCTGGAGATGATGGTGAAGGTTTCGAACTCATCCGCGCCTTGAAGCAGATCAAAGGTGTAGATATGAGCGCCTTTGTCCAGACAACTGAGCGGCGGACTTTCACCTACACAAAGCCGATTGTCGTAAGTGAAGGCAAACCACCCAAGTCTTCCGGCAAGACCACCAGCAGCACACCACTTTCTTCACGCGCAGCCACATCGCCATCGCGGGGGCCGAGAGAATTGAACCGGCTCGATTTCAAGAACTGGACACCCACTTCAAACAAGATCAGCAAACAACTGATCCAGAATCTGACGAGCATAGCGCCTCAAATGGACGCACTGATTCTGCTGGATCAGGTAGATATCCACGGCACTGGAGTCTTGACGGTAGAAGTTCTCAAATCCATCGGCAAGATCGCCAAGAAGAACCCTAACCTGATGATCTTGGCCGACAGTCGCAACGGCTTGAGCCAGTTCCCGGCAGTAGATTTTAAAATGAACGGCACTGAACTGTCCCGGGCGCTGGGTAGCAGTTCATCGCCTGATTTGACTGAATTGCATGAGCGGTCTGCTCAACTTGCAAAACAGACTGAGCATCGAGTTTTTGTCACCCTTTCTGAATGTGGGATCATCGGTGCCACGCCGGATGGGACCGTGGAACATGCTCCGTCTTTGCCTGTCAGGGGTGAGATCGATATCGTGGGAGCGGGCGATTCTGTGACCGCCAATCTCGTTACCTCACTGCTAGCTGGAGCCTCCCTGCACGAGTCACTCGAAATCGCGAATGCTGCCGCCTCTGTTGTCATTCATCAATTGGGCACTACTGGAACAGCCAACCGTAAGCAGGTAAAAGAATTACTCCAGAATTAACGAGGCTCCCAAGACTTTCACGTTGCTCGCTTTATACGTTTAAAACGTTTCGATTCAATCTGCTCCATCACGCCGTTGCGTTGTCTGACAATCAGTGCCGCTGTATTTGTCTTCTCTTCAATAAATACCAACCCACGCTCCGCCCCCAAGACACTGACAGCGGTACCAAATGAATCACTGTCGATGGCATTCTTCGCGATGATTGTCGCACCGATGCGCTCCCTCAATCCCAATCCGGTTTTCGGGTCAACGATGTGCGAGTAACGTTGCCCTTCGATCTCAACATACTGTTCCGTGTCACCTGAGGTCGAAAGACCGCAGTTCTTCACACTGACAATCCGGGTGTGCTTACCTTCCGTAGCATCGATGGAATCCACGCCGATATTCCAGCCCTCTCGGCCCGGTGGCGGCTCCCCGATGGCCAGATCACCGCTCGCTGCCACCATGGCCTGCCTATGGCCAAGCGCTTTCAAGACATCCAAGGCAGCAGCAGCAGCATAACCCTTTGCGATACCGCCTAAATCCAGCACCATATCCTGCTTGAGTAAAGTGGCCGTGCGCTTCTTGGCATCCAGCACCAGATTTTTATACCCCGATGAAAGCTTGGCCGCCGCGATGTACTCAGGCGGAGGCAACTCACGTTGTCTTCTGGCCCGTCGCCACAAGCGGATCAACGGTCCGATTGTGATATCAAATGCCCCATCCGTCTCTCCGGCCAGCCATTGCGCCCGGGAGATAACCCTGAACAAGTCCTCGCTCAGCTCTACCGGTTTTCCATGAGGAGAAAGACAAAAGCGCATCAACTCACTGTCACGATCATAATCCGTCATCAGATCGTTCAATTCTAGAACTCGCGCAAAAGCAGCATCCGCCGCCTGTTTGCCCGTCGCTTCATCGTCAGCATACAGGGTGATGGTAAATACCGTCCCCATGGCACCCTTATGAAAAGTGAACCTAGAAAGAGTATGCTCATCCTTCAACCGGGAGGATTGGCAGCCGACACTTGCCAGCAAAGCAACCGTCGCCATGCCTGACAGCCACGCTCGACGACTCACACCTTGCGCCAAAGCATCCTGCTTATGTTCCACCGATATATCTGTCATCCTCTTCACAACGATTCAAAATGTATACTGCCAGCCGTAAACCTGACAGGTCTTAAAAGACAACACCCGCAACTGAAGCCAGGTGCGGGTGTTGCTGAGTTGATATTGTCAACTTAGATGATCTTCTTGCGCCACTCCGGATCACCCGGCACCGGAATCGGGTATGCACCATCAGGTCCCGGTGCTGAAACCGGCACCCCATCCCATTCATACTTGGACGGACTGAGATCAACTTTGGAATTCAAAGCCTTATTCCAGTCGATTTCCACACCGCTGTAGGTCGCCATGCGTCCCATGATGGCCGTCATGGTGCTGTAGGCACCATACTCGGCTTCATTATACTCTTTGTTGTTGCGGATGGCATCGAAGAGCGCGTCATGCTCCACCTGATAAGGGTTCGGATCGCCACCCTCACCCTTTCTGTGACGCCATGGGCTGCTGCTGCGGATCATGTGACCGCTGACATCGCAACTGCCCTTGGTGCCCTGCACATGCTCAGAAACACTGTTCCAGCATCCTTTCTGGTGGCGGCACTGGCTATACATGATGGAGCCATCCGCATAGTGGAATTCAACGAAGTGATGATCGAAGATCTCACCATACCGCTGATGCTTGCGCACCTCACGACCGCCGATGCCTTGTGCTTTGACCGGGTAGGCGTTCTTGATCCAGTTGACCACATCGATGTTATGGATGTGCTGTTCGTTGATGTGATCGCCAGAAAGCCAGTTGTAGTAATACCAGTTACGCACCTGGTATTCCATCTCACTCTTGACCTTGTCACGTGTGACCCGCGGCTCCCAGACACCATTACCGTTCCAGTAGACACGCGAAGACACGATATCTCCGATTGCACCATCCTGCAGGCGCTTGATGGTCTCGATGTAGCCGACCTGGTGATGCCGTTGCAATCCGACGCCGACCTTCAAGTTCTTCTT
>CAZRGY010000028.1:0-17161 GCA_964599715.1 uncultured Verrucomicrobiota bacterium
CGCGCTTTCTCTGGTGAAGGCCAAGAAGATCAATGCACCGCTCGCGACGGCCACATACAAGCAGTTCACCAAAATGACCAAGATGGGCCTCGGTGGTCTGGACAAGTCCGGCATCGCCGAACTCACCTTCAAAGGCCGCGCCGGCAAAGGCCTGAAGAAGTCGAAGTAAATCAAACTGTTAGCGGAAGCCCCAGCGCTTCCCTCCTTATCCCTCTCCCTTCAACAGGGAGAGGGACCAAGGGTGAGGGGTGAGAATCACTCGCATCACCCGTAATTTTTTATTCATGTCCACCCGTAAGATAACCAAGGATTGGAAGGACAAATTGCGTTCTGCCATCCCCTTCGGTCTGGGCGAGACCAAGCCCAAGCACTTCCGCGACATGGTGGGCATCGTCTGGAAGAACCGCGATAATCTTCCCTACGCTTGGAAAGTGGTCACCAAAGGCGTCTGCGATGGTTGCGCCCTCGGTGTCGCCGGCTTGCATGATTGGACCATCTCCGGCGTGCATCTCTGCATGACACGCCTGAATCTGCTCCGGCTGAACACCATGCCGGAGTTTGATCACAACCTCCTTTCCGATATCGAGGCCCTTCGCTCCAAGCTTGCGTTACAGATCGGCCACAGCCCCTTGCCCACTTCTCAACGGGGCCGCGGGGCCATTCATAACGGTTTCGACAACGCCCAACTCCGTGAACTCGGCCGTCTCGCCTACCCGATGCTCCGTTGCAAAGGCGACAAAGGCTTTCGCCGTATCTCTTGGAGTGAAGCACTCGAACGCATCGGCAAACGCATCCGCGCCACCGATCCTAAGCGTCTGGCATTCTTTGTGACCTCCCGCGGTGTGACGAATGAGGTCTATTACGTCGCGCAAAAGGTCGCTCGTTTTCTCCGCACAAACAATATCGACAACGCCGCCCGCCTCTGCCATTCGCCCTCTACGGGGGCGATGAAATACGGTATCGGTGTCGCCGCCACCACGTGCAGTTACAAGGATTGGTATGGCACGGACCTCATCGTCTTCTTTGGTGCGAACCCGGCAAACGATCAGCCCGTCACCACCAAGTATCTGCATGAAGCCAAAGCACTCGGCACGAAGATCGTGATGGTGAATCCGTATCTGGAGCCGGGCATGAAACGCTATTGGGTGCCCTCCACCACCAGCAGCGCACTCTTCGGCACGGACATCGCTGATTACTGGTTCCCCGTCACGCAAGGCGGCGACATCCCGTTTCTCTATGGCGTTCTGAAAATCCTCATCGCCGAGGGTTGGCTGAATCATGAATTCATCGCCCAGCACACCAGCGACTTTGAGGCGATGAAAACCGCCGTCGCTCAGCATGATTGGCCCGAATTGGAACGCGAATCCGGACTTACCCAAGCGGACATGCGCGAGTTCGCCGAACTGATCCGGGATGCGAAAAACGCCGTGCTCGTCTGGAGCATGGGCATCACGCAACACACCTTCGGCGGCGATGGCGTCTCCATGATCCTCAATCTCGGTCTCGCTCGTGGTTATGTGGGCCGTGATAAAAATGGTCTCATGCCCATCCGCGGTCATTCCAGTGTGCAAGGCGGCGCGGAGATGGGTGCTTACGCCACCGCTTTTCCCGGCGGCAAAGCCATCAATTCTGATAACGCCCGTGAACTCGCCGATCATTACGGTTTCGAGATCCCCGACTGGCCCGGTCTGCCCGCCACTGAAATGGTGGAAGCTTGTGCCCGGGGCGAGCTGGATATGCTCTACTGCCTGGGCGGCAATTTCCTGCGCACGCTTCCTGAGCCGGATTACGTCGCGAAGGCCATGAGCAATGTCCCGCTGCGTGTGCATCAGGACATCATCCTCACGGATCAGATGTTCATCGAGCCGCAGGAGGAAGTCCTTTTGCTCCCGGCCAAGACCCGTTACGAGCAGGACGGCGGCGGCATCGAGACTACCACTGAACGCCGCATTGCCTTCAGCCCGGAGATTCCCCGCCAAGTCGGCGAGGCCCGCGCCGAATGGAAGATTCTTACCGACATCGCCACTGCCGCTTACCCAGATCGCGCCGATGACCTCGGCTGCGAGACCGGCGAAAATATTCGGGAAGAGATAGCCCGGGTCGTACCATTCTACGACGGCATCCAGAATTTCACCACCACCGGTGATGCCGTGCAATATGGCGGTCCGCATCTCTGCGCCGACGGCCATTTTCCCACCGCCAATGGCAAAGGCCGTTTCCGCGTGGTGAACATTCCCAACTTGCGCAAGGACCGCCCCGCCGGAATCTTTGAAGCCAGCACCCGTCGCGGCAAACAGTTCAACACGCTCATCTACGCCGAAATCGATCCCCTCACTGGCGCCGCCCGCGACGCTGTGTTCATGAATCCGGAAGACGCTGCTGCCTTGCATCTCAAGCAGGATGACCGCATCGCCTTGGTAAATGAACTAGGCCGATACGAAGGCCGCGTCTTCATCGCGCCGATTGCGCGAGGAAACCTCCAGGTGATGTGGCCGGAAGGCAACATCATCATCCATCGCGGCGCGGTCGATACATTGGGCGGAGTGCCGGACTACAACAGCCAAGTCCGCATCGAAAAAATTTAGCGCACGCGGCATCTTGCCACGCCAGTCTCTCCCTATAGCTTCGGATTTAAACCTCTGTAAGCAATCGGAGCAACCACCCCCGCCACCGCATGCGCCAGCAAAAACAACCACAAACTCTTGAACGAAAGCAGGCCCATCACGCACGAGCCCAAAGCTGTCGCTGAGTTAAATGATGCTCCCGAAACTGCTCCAGCAGCAAACACACCCGCCATCACTAATCCCCCGATTATTGTACCGCCTGCTAAAGCAGACCATTTATCGCGCTGTTTGTGCAGATGGATCATCGTGTAGCAAAGCAGCAGTGTGAACAGGAACTCCACCAGTAGTGCTGGCAAAGCCTTCGGCTCCATCGCTCCCACCTTGAATCCGCTTTTAATGACCTTCACCACTGCTGCCCCGGCACCCGCGCCCAAGAATTGAAAAATCACATACGGCACCAGGTCCTTAGTTTCCAATAAACCCGCACGCCAGAGTGATAGCGATACTGCCGGATTGTAATGCGCTCCCGAGATACCCCAGCCCAATGCCACCATCACCGCCACTACCGCTCCGATAGCGATCGCCGGCATAGTCCCCGCACCGGCAGCGATGGAAACGCAGCCCAGGCAAAGCACCCAGAAGAACACCCCGCAAAACTCGGTTAAATACCTGTTCATCAAATGTGATTGTTCTGCTAGGTGTAACTGTTCACCGTTCCCGCCTCAATCCGCAATCTGCTCTCATTGCACATTCCCGCTGACGTCACTATGCTTTCACCTGTGACCAGTCCATCCAGTTCCGGCTCCATCCAGCATCGTCCCGTCACGAAGGTGACGGCGCACGGCCCCTCACTTTCAGAGCAGGACGCAGTGGCCGCCGAAGAGCCTTTGGAAATCCGACTGCAAAGCCAGAGCATCGCCATCACCATGCGCACTCCGGGTCATG
The DNA here is from genome assembly GCA_964599715.1 of uncultured Verrucomicrobiota bacterium. GTDB lineage: Bacteria > Verrucomicrobiota > Verrucomicrobiia > Limisphaerales > JAEYXS01 > JAEYXS01. The sequence continues at coordinate 3,510 of CAZRGY010000028.1, forward strand.
ATGCCGAGCTCGCCCTTGGTTTCCTCGTCTCGGAAGGTTTGATCACGTCCCGCGATCAAGTCACTCATATCGCCCACTGCCAAACTGGCGAAGCAGCACAAACCGGAAATGTCCTGAATGTCTTCACCGCGGATGAGGTAGTGCCTGATTTTGAGAAACTCACCCGCCATGTCTTCGCCTCCTCTAGTTGTGGACTCTGCGGCAAGGCATCGATCGATGAAGTCCATCAGCACTTCCCGACCATTCAGCAGCTTCCCAAAGTGAGGCATCAGATCTTGATACAACTCCCGATAGCGCTACGGCAGCATCAAGCCGCCTTTGATCAAACCGGCGGACTCCACGCCGCCGCTCTATTTGACCTGCAAGGTAAAATGATCGTCTGCCGGGAGGATGTCGGCCGTCACAATGCCGTGGATAAAGTCATCGGCTACGCCTTAGAAAACGGGGTTTGGCCCCTGGAAAACCACATCCTGCAAGTCAGCGGACGCGCTTCATTTGAGATTCTTCAGAAAGCCCTCGCAGCACGCATTCCTATCGTGGCTGCCGTTTCTGCCCCCTCAAGTCTGGCCGTGGATTTCGCAGCAGAAAGTGGTCAATTGCTCATCGGCTTCTTGCGCGGCGAAACGATGAACCTCTACACACACCCGGAAGCGGTCACTTATTGAGAAACTTGACCACTGCTTCCGTACGTGAGCTGACGTGCAGCTTGTCGTAGATGTTTCGCAAATGGCTGCGGACCGTATCAAAGCTGATGCTGAGTGTATCGGCGATTTCTTTGTAGCGGTATCCCTTCGCCAATAACTCCAAAATCTCCTGCTCGCGCTTAGAGAGCGCCTGCGCATCAGTGTCGGGCTTGTTCTTCTTTTGGAAATACTGCACCACCACGCGAGCAATCTTGCCCGACATGGGTGAAGCACCCCGCTGCACTTCCTGAATGGCATCCAGCAACTTCGCGTGCGGCGTCCGCTTCAAAAGATAGCCGCTGGCTCCCGCCGCCAGTGAGTTGAAGATTTGATCCGGATCCTCATACATCGTCAGCATCATGATCTGCGTCTGGGGAGCCAGTTCCTTGAGTTTCCGCACACAATCGATGCCGGACATGTTCGGCAGGTTGATATCCATCAGCACCACATCCGGTTTCTTATCAGGGATATGCTTGATGGCATCCTCGGCAGTGGTGTGGGAACTGACACATTCGAACCCGTCGGCGTCGTTGATCAGCGCCGCCAGACTCTCTCTGACACCCTCATCATCTTCGACAATTGATACTTTGGTGGCCATACGATTGATTGCTTGGAACAGGAATACCTTACCATTCATCCCGTAAGGCTCCAAGCTGCAAAACTACGTACTCAGTTTGATTCCCAGACGCAGACGTGTCCCCTTGCCCTTTTCACTCTCCATATCGAGTTTCCCCCCGCCATCTTCGATGCGTTTCTTCATATTCATCAGGCCGTTACGGGTCGGGTCCGTCTCTTCCAGCGCGAATCCCTTACCGTTGTCCTCGATCAAAATTTCCAGCCGGGGTTGTTTGAATGACAGAGTGATCTTGACCTCGCTGGCCTCAGAATGCTTGACGATGTTGTTCAACGACTCTTTGACCACCAGGAACAGGCTGTGCCGCAGTTCAGCCGTGAGCGGCACAGCGGGCAGATCCGTAGGCATGTCAAAACGGCAGCGGATCGGGGTGATATCAAAATAATCTTCCGCATACTGCGCGATGAACGCCGCCAACCGGTCCAACGTGTCGTTCTTGGGGTTCACTGCCCACACGATCTCATCCAACGTTTGCACCACTTCACGTGTTGCTTCTTCGATTCGATGAGATACCCGGTCCATTTCCTCTCCCGGAGGAGCCTTACGCCGCACCAACTCCGTTAGCAGACCGATCCGCGTGATGCGAGCACCCAGATCATCATGCATGTCCTGTGCGATACGCGAGCGTTCCCGATCCAATGCCTGCTGTTGCTCCAGCACCACCAACTTCTGGCGCAGCTTACGCACGGTTAGGTAGCGGAAGAATGCGAAGACCAGAAACACTACGAACAGGACCATCCCGATCCGAAACCACCAAGTCTGGTAAACCCGCGGTAACACGACCACACCGACCGTGCGACCAATGGGATTAGGCACCCCATCACTATTAGCAGCCATCACATGGAAGCTGTATTTCCCTGGTGGCGGATCCAAATAAAAGGCAGTCCGCCTGGTTTCATCGTTTACTACTACCGGATCATATCCTTTTAGCTGATGCGAGAAACGCACGCGACGCGGAGCAACAAAACTCAATCCCGTATAGCGGAACTCCAATCGCTCGGTGCCCGGCGGTACGCGGTAAACGGTTTGCGAGGCAAACTCCGCCGTATTCGTGAAGCGTCTGGGCTCAATCTCGATACCATCAGCCACCACGCTCTCGATGACCACGGTGGGAGGCCTAAGGTTCGGCCGGACATTAGCCGGGTCGATCACCGAAACACCGTCACTCGTCGGAAACCAAAGTTTGCCATCCTCCCCGCGATAACCCCAAGGCTGGAAACCGCCGCTGCATTCGCGACCAGCCAAGCCGTCAGAACGGTCATACAGCACACTGACAAAGCTTGGCACACGACCATCGGCATAACTCAACAAAGCCCTTTTTCTGACCCGCACCACACCACGATTGGTCCCCAACCAAAGGTTATCTCGCTCATCTTCAAAGATCTGCGAGATCACATCATCCGGCAAACCGTTAACCGTGGAAAAGCGGAAGAACCTGCCCCGGCGTAAGCAGACCAGCCCGTTATTTGTACCAATCCACAAGATACCCTCGCTATCCTGATACAGCGCCCGAATGAAATCACTGCCTAAGCCGTCACCACGCCTGAATACCGTGAAGATACTGTCTTTGAAACGGATCAATCCACCACCACCCGTACCGATCCACAAACTTCCGTCAGTTGTCTCCAGCAATGCTCGCACATCGTCACTGCTGAAAATCTCCGGATCAGAACTGGAACTGAATGTCTTGCTTACCCGGTTCTCCACCACACGGGTCAGACCGCCGCCGAAAGTGCCCACCCACAAACGTCCTTTGCTATCCTCATAAATCACCCTTACATCCTGACTCGGCAGGCTGTCCGGAGAGTTGGGCGCACCGATGCGGGTAAAACGCAAGCCGTTGAATTTATATAGACCATCACGCGTACCCGCCCACACATTACCTGCCAGATCTTCCAACACGGACCATACCACCAGATTACGCAAATTTCCATTTTTCTGGTCATAAGTCGTAATATCCCCGTCACGCAGGCGGTTCAGACCGCCACCTTCGGTTCCAATCCAAATCGAACCATCACGCCCCCCCGAGATGGACAGGATATTATTCTGCGAAAGCCCACGTTCCCTGTCATAAATCTCAAACGCACTCTCCCTCATGCGGTTCAGACCGCCACCATTCGTTCCGATCCAGATATTCCCTTCCCGGTCTTGCATGATGGAAAGGATGGAGTTTTGTGACAGCCCTTGAGCGGTGGTAAACCGGTGAAACTCTCCATCGCGAAACTGATACAACCCCTTGCCCGAAGTGCCGATCCAAATAGAGTCTTCCCGGTCCTTATAGAATGCCGTCACCAAGGAAGGCTCCAATCCATCCGGTAGTTCCCATGATTCTTCATTCTCGCGGAAGCCTGCCCAGTGTCGTAGATACCCCCGCTCGATAAGCCAAAAACCATTGGCGCTCATCGCCCCCATCCGCATGCGATCTTCGCCACCGCCCGCCTTCTTCTCAAACTCGCCTTCGTGAAAAAGCCCCAACACGTTTCCACTGCACCACCAGATGTTTCCGCCTCCGCCATCCACCATCGATTCGATTGTCCCGATGCCTACATCCCGTCGTGCCGTGTAGGGTGTGAATTCACCTGAGCGAAAACGGTTCAACGCCCCGCCTACGGTGGCCACCCAGACATTGCCTTGATTGTCCGAAGTGATGGCCGAGATGGAATCCGCCGCCAGACCGCTTGCTTGGGAATAGTTTTTGAACTCTCCTTCATTGTAGCTTACCACCCCACCACCTTCAGTGCCGACCCATAGCACTCTGTTCTGATCCTCGTAGAGTGTGGAGATACGGCTGCTGACCAGCTCCGGCGGCGTGATCGGAATAAATCGCACCCCATCAAAACGTACCAAACCGTTTGCCGTGCCCAGCCAGATGTAGGGTTCCGATGTCTGCAAAACCGCATTCACCACGCCGCTCGGCAATCCGTGCTCGGTGGTGAAGACATCGAAACGATAACGCCGCTCCACCTTGTTCGCGGTCGTTTGCGATTGACCCGCCGCCGGCCATGCCAGCCACATCACACACCACAGCCATAAACCGGCCAGCAAGGCAGCTGACAGGCGGCGCGGCATCCGTTGAGTTGTCGGTGCGAGTGGCACGATTGATTGGCTCCCCACCAGACTGACATGCGTCGCCAGCATACTCAAGTCTGCTCGCATCAAGGGTTTAAACTCCCTGCTCTGTCGCCCACCTGAAAACCCTCTCCTATTCATGGAACTCTGCCTTGTCCGGTATCCGCGTGAACGCCACTTTTGTCCCTGAAAATCCCCGGGCTGATTTCGGCAACATCCCCAAGGAAACCGTGTCACGACCAAAGCGTTTGTTTAAGGCATCGATCGCGTTCGACAATCTCTGCCGCCGTTCCGTCGGGGCCTCGCCCACGTCATGCTTCATCTCAAACAGCTCCAACTGGCGCAACTCCACCTCGGACACCAGATGCGTGAAGGTCACCGACACCTTCTTGAGCGGATGATTCCCCGTCACGTCCCGCACCCGCTCCCACAGGATGCGCAATTGCTTCAATAACATCGGGCTGTCATTCGCCGGGGCAAAACTGATCCCCTCTGAATGACGCGGCCCCTTCTCGATCCGCACACTCACCTCCATATGCCGCGCCAGATGCTGCAATCGCCGCAACCGGCTGCTGGCCTTCAACGTCAACCGCCGCATCACCAGTTCTGCCATCTGCGGCGGACGCAACTCCGGCGCCAGCACATGGCTATGCCCTACACTGCTCCGTTGCGTCGGCACATCCGGCACATCCACGCCATGGATCTTGTAGTAAAACCGCTCGCCCTCCACCCCACGCCAGACCTGGCGCAAGCGTGTCCGCGATGCCTTCATCAGCGCCTCCATCGTGCGGATTCCCGCTCCATGCAGCCGCCGCTCCATGTTCGCGCCGATACCCGGCATGTCCGTCAGTTCCAGCTCATGCAGCCGTTCCGGCAGTTCCTGAGCCTCGATCACCACCAACCCATCCGGCTTTTGCATATCACTCGCCACCTTCGCCAGAAAACGATTGGGCGCGATACCGATATTGCAGGTGATGGCCGGACCGACATTCCTCGTGAGGCCCGCCTTGATGCGGCGCGCTAACGCCACAGCTTTCTCCTTGGAACGCCAAGAGCCCTCCAGCTTGCACGCCACCTCATCGATCGAGGCCACGATGGTCACCGGGATATGCTGTTCGATCTCTTCGATGATCTTGTGGTGGTAATCCACATACAGATCATGGTTCGCCAACACGCAGGTCAGCGTGGGGCATAACAGTTTTGCCTCCCCGATCATCGTCCCGGTCTTGATGCCATACGCCTTGGCCTGATAACTCGCCGCGATGGCGCACGTCGCATCCGTCATCACCGGCACCACTGCCACCGGCTTCCCTCGCAAACGCGGATTTTCCTGCTGCTCCACACTCGCGAAGTAACTGTTCAGGTCCAGGAAAAGCCACTCCGGCACCGCTGACGGCATCAGATCCGTCGCGTCCGCTCCCCTGCATTTTCCCTCAGTAGACATCTTGGGAAAAATTACTCCACCTCACCCCGCCAAGCCAGCCACTTAGCCTCGTTTCTTCCGGCCCTCTTCCCCCTTCTAGATTCATTTTTCATGTCCTCATCCTAGAACAGTCACTAGGACAACGGCTGTCCTACACCCCTTTTTCTTAAAAACATTAAAACAACCCAAGCACCTCTACATCAAACACTTGAAGCAAAGAAACCGATTCCCCCTAAAAAATCTTCAAAAATAATTCTACTTCCCCGACGGCCCGATGAATTCCTCGCGTGTAAGCTGGCCATCCCCGTTCTTGTCGAAGTTGGCGAAACGCTTCTCCAGCTCATCCTGCCCTTTCAATCCCGCCTTGTATTCCTCCAGCGTAAGCAGGTTGTCCTTGTTCACGTCCCAGCGGGCAAAAGCTTTTGCGCGCACTTCAGGAGTGACCGTTTTGGCCGCGGGCTTTGGCGCATTGGGCTTCTCTGCGATGACTTGTTTGGTCAGGCATTCCGGATTCGGTTTCTCCGGCAGCGTGGCTTTCCACTCCAGTGCCAGCTTGCTCAAGCGAGCGACGATATCTGGATGCTCCTTCGCGACATCTGCCGCTTCTGCCCGGTCTGCATTGAGACGATGCAATTCAACTCGCTTGGCATCATCTGTCATCACCAGTTTCCAATCACCATCCCGCACGGCCAAACGAGGCCACCAGTCAGGTTCCGTCTTATTGCCTTGCCATGCCCAATGGATGGGCCGCGTGCGCTTGATGCTTTTTCCATTGAATGCTTCCAGCAGATTCTCCCCATCACCCTGATAATCCGCTGGCAACTTCACTCCGGCCGCCGCACAAAGCGTCGGTAACAGGTCCACCGCCGTAAAAGCCGTCGTCGTATTCTTCAAGCCCGCTGGCGTATGCCCCGGCCAGCGCACGATGAATGGCACGCGCACTCCTCCCTCGAACAAGCTGCGCTTGCGCCCACGCAATCCACCCGTATCACCGATGCTGTAATACGTATCATACCCCGTCACCTGCGCGTCTTTGTCATACTTGCTGGCGGAAGGTTTCTTGCCCGTGGATTCAGGCCCGTTGTCACTGGAGAACATCACGAGTGTATTGTCCGCGACGCCCGCTTCTTTCAATGCGTCAAGAATAGCCCCCACTGCATTGTCCCCATCCGTGATGACGGCAGAATAGACCTGCTTCTGTTCCTCCAAGTGCTTCCACTTCGCCATGGACTCTGGTGTCGGCACGTGCGGCGTATGGCTTTCATGCAACCAGACATTGATGAAGAACGGCTTCTCCCGGTTCGCTTTGATAAAGGTCACCGTATCCTTCGCCGTATCATGTAACCCTGCAGACACCCAACCGGCCCCACCATTGAAAACGATTGCTTCATCGTAACCATAGGCATCCGGTGTCGGTGCCCCTTGGGTATCCCGGTTGGTCAGATGCCATTTGCCAAAGTGAGCCGTCCGATACCCCGCCTGCTTCAAAAATCGTGGCAAGGTCGGTGCTTTCGGATCCAGCCAGTCCGGCATCCCGCGTTCATGATTCTGCGCTGGCGCGGCGAAGTGCTGGTGGATGGAATATCGTGCCGGGTAATGCCCCGTCATCACCGCCGCCCGGCTTGGCGAACAGACCGGGTTCAAGACATTGAACTGCTGAAAATCAATTCCCTCACTGGCCAGGCGATCCAGGTTCGGCGTCTGCAACCACGGATGCCCATGACACGACAGATCACCCCAGCCCCAATCATCCGCAAAGATGAAAACGATGTTCGGCCTGGCTGCCGCAAAGAGATTGGTCGCCCATCCGCAAAGCAATAAAGCCAGGCAAACAGCGGATTTCTTAAGACTTTGACGAGGTGCTGACAGCATGGTCATTCCCTTCATGTTTTCTCTTCAGTTTTCAACCGCAGTTCTTCCTTACCAAGGCACCACGGATGCCGTCACTTGGGGGCATATCCCTTGGTCCCGTCCTCTTTGCGGACTGTGGGTGGTGGCGGCGTCACCCCAGCTGCCAGCATCACCTTCCTGATCGCTTCGATTGTTTCGGCGGATGGCTTGAAATTTCCCGGCCGGTATCCCTCGGCGATCAACAAAGGCGTCCAGCCGGATTTGTTTTTCCGGTTCCAGATCTCGATCTTCGCCCCTTTCTCGGCAAGCAACTGCACCATCTTAGGCAGACTCTTGTAGGCGGCCCCATGCATCGCCGTCTCCCCGTTGGTATCCACGGTATTCACTTCGGCCTTCAGTGAGAGCAGATACTCGACCGCTTCCAGGCACTCGGCCTCGGTGCCCGCCTCCTCGGTCGGGGCAAAGCATCCCAATCCCGCTGCCGCCATGAACGGCGTAGCTCCGTCCTTGTTCGGCCGCAATGGGTCTGCCCCCAATTCCACTAGCAGCTTCATGTATTCCAGGTCGGCATTTCTGGATGCGATGAGAAATGGCGTCGCTCCGACCAGGGACAGCTTCCCTCTGCCCCCCGCACCCTTGCCCAGCGGAGCATTCACCTCCGCTCCGTGTGCCACGATCTGTCGGACAAACTCCAGACTGGTAAGCGTGCCGGAACCATCCGGAGGCGGCTGACCTGATTCATCATCCCCGCGACTTGGCTTCCGCACCCATGTGAGCGTGTGCAACGGAGTGTAGCCTGAGCGCGCGTCATTCGGATTTGCGCCGGCCTTGACCAAAGCCATCGCCAATTCGAAGTGGCCGTTCTCTACCGCCAAAATCAATGCACTCGTCCCGTCCTTGGGCGCGCGGCCACCGGCTTTCTTTCCGGTCTCAATGGCTTCATTCACATCCACTCCGGCTTTCAATAAAGCCTTCACGACTTCCATCCTGCCTTCTCTGGCGGCAAAGAGATAAGGGGTGAACCCGGAACTGAGCCGCTTGTGGATATCCGCCCCGGCTTGGATAAGTAATTCGACCACGGCAGCATTTCCATCCGCTGCTGCCCACATCAATGCCGTCTGTCCTTTCCGGTCCGCAGCCTCCACTTTCGCTCCCTTCGCGAGCAGCGCTTTCACCGGTCCTGGCCGTCCGGTTCGGGCCGCGGTCATCAGTGCTGATTCTCCTCCGCGCAATGTGGTATTCGCATCCGCGCCCGCTTTAAGTAACGCCGTGACGATTTCCTCGTTACCGTTCACACAGGCCAGCGAAAGCGGGGTCACTCCATATCTGTTCGGCGATTGGACTTCCATCCCCGCTTTGAGCAACTCATGTACTGCGGATGCGTTATCATGCTGAACTGCCCAGTGCAGCGCCGTCATACCGTCTGCTTGTGCGGCCTTGAGCTCACTTCCCGTCTTGATGAGGGCTTCCACCTTTGCCCAATCCTTCTGCTCGGCAGCATCCGCCAACGGAGCCGGGGCAGCTTGCGATGCCAGTCCGAAAGTCAAAACTCCGAGAATAATCCCGTAACTGCTAAAACTGAAGAAGCTCATCGGTTGCGGTTCAAACTCCTAGCGGCGTGAAAAGCTCGTCCATCTTTCCGTTACTGTCGGCAAACTTGTCCAGTTTTACCCCCACCTTATCCAACAAGGTTAGGTGCAAGTTCGCCAATGGCGTCGGTTTGTCGTAGCGGATATGCCTGCCGCCTTTCATGCCTCCCGCCGCCCCACCGGCCAAGATGATGGGCAGGTTCATGTGATCGTGCACATTGGGATTTCCCATGCCGCTGCCATAAAGATAAAGCGAGTGATCCAGCAACGAACCGTTGCCGTCCTGTGTCGCGTTCAGCTTGCCTAGAAACTCCGCAAATAGGGATACGTGGAATTGGTTGATCTTCGCCATCCGTGCGATCTTCTCCGGGTCGTTGCCATGATGGGACAAGGGATGGTGCGGATCGGCCACACCGATCTCGGGATACGTGCGGTTGCTCGTTTCCCTCGCCAACTGGAACGTGATGACCCGGGTCACATCGCCCTGCAAAGCCAGCACCTGCAAATCGAACATCAGCCGCGCGTGATCCGCGTAGGCTGCAGGCACTCCAGTTGGTCGGTCCAGATCAGGCAGAGGATTCTCCGCGACATCCGCTTCGGCTTTCTGTATCCGCCGCTCCACCTCCCGCACTGTCTCCAGATAATGGCTCACCTTGGCCCGATCGGCAGGACCCAACGTGCGCTCCAGCCGGGAGATGTCTTCCTTCACGAAATCCAGCAGGCTGGCCCGTTTCCGCAACGCCTTGGCGCGCTCCGCCTTCGTACCGCCTTCGCCAAAGAGTTGTTCGAAAACCAGCCGAGGATGTGCCTCGGCCGGTAGCGGCGTGGTTGGCGAGGACCATGAAAGGTTGTTCTGGTAAACACACGCATAACCGTTGTCGCACTGGCCGGCGAGCTGCATCATGTCCATCGCCATCTCTAAGGAAGGCAATTGCGTCGCCCGGCCGATCTGCTGCGCGGCGATCTGGTCCACCGTGGTACCCAGATAATAGTCATTGCTCTCCGTGTGCTTGGCCCGGGCGGCACTGAGAAACGCCGCATTCGAGGTCGCATGCGTGCCTGGGTAGGCATTCCTCAATTCCAGGTTCGTCAGCACATTGATGTGCGATTTCACCGGCTCCAGTGAATTCAGGATGAAAGATAGTTCGCCCAGCTTTTCCCCGCCCGCTGGTGTCCAGCGCGTGATATCGCTCCCCATCGGCATGAAGACAAATCCCAGCCTCCTCACGGGTGCGGCAGGCGTTGCGGCAAGGGCAGTTGCCGCCGGCACCATCGCATCCAGCAAAGGCAATGCCAGTGTGGCCCCCAGGCCACGTAGAAACGTGCGCCGGGGCAATGAAGTGCGCGTGATGAAATGACTCATAAGCTTTTCCTCATCCTGAATGGTGTACTGTTGACAATCTGTTCGATGATCGCACTGAACCGGTAATCTTCTTTTTGAGCCTGCCTCACGATCCCCCGCACTGCCGGACCATCATAATATTCTACCCCCCGGCCCAAGGCATAAGTCAGCAGCTTCTCGGTCAGCGTGCCCACAAATACTTCCGGCCGTTTGAGCAAACCCTCTTCCAGGCCCTCTACCCCGACAAACCTGCTGCCATCAGGCAAGCCGCCGGCAGCATCCACGGGCTTGCCTTCCTCTATCGTCCGCCAGCGCCCCACCGCGTCGTAGTTCTCCAAGGCGAATCCAGTCGGGTCCATGAAATCATGGCAGCTCGCGCAGGCCGGGTTTGCCCGGTGTGCCGCCAGTCTTTCACGAACCGGCAGGCTGGCGGAGACATTGTTATCATCGAGCGCTGGCACATCCGGGGCCGGCGGTGGTGGTGGCGTGCCCAACACATTTTCCAGCACCCACTTCCCCCGGATGACCGGAGAGGTCCGGGTAGCATAAGAAGTCACCGTAAGCACGCTCGCCTGCCGGAACAGACCGCCACGCTGCCGGTCACCGGCCAGTTCCACCCGGCGAAAACGCGGACCGTAGACGTGTGGAATGCCGTAGTGCTTCGCGAGCCGTTCGTTCAGGTAAGTGTGATCCGATTGGATCAGATTCAACACACTGCGGTCTTCAGTCAGGATTTCCTCGAAAAGCAATTCTGTCTCGCGCCGCATTGCTTGGCGGAGGTTGTCGTCAAAGTCCGGGAATAAACGGCCATCTGGCGTGATGGATTCCAGGTTGCGCAGATGCAGCCATTGGCCGGCAAAGTTTTGCACGAGCGACTCCGCCCTTGGATCCGCCAGCATCCGCCGTGTCTGTTGCGCCAGCACAACAGGCTTGCCCAGCTCACCTCGCTCAGCCAGTTCCAGCAAAGTTTCATCCGGGATGCTGCTCCACAGAAAGAAGGAAAGTCGCGAAGCCAGTGCGACATCATCCAGCCGGTACACCGTCCCGGCGGCCAATCCCTTGGGCTCTTCCTCCACTCGGAACAAGAACTCCCTGCTGACCAGGATGGCACTCAGGGCCGCCTCGATGCCCGCCTCAAAGCCGCCATCCTTGCGCGCCTCATGATAAAACGCCAAGAGTCGTTTGAGATCGGCATCGTTGACCGGTCTCCGGTAGGCATGCCGTGTCAAACTGGCCAGGATCTGCTTCGCGCAGGGTTCCTCTTCCTTCTCCGATTTGGGCATCACTGTGAAAACCCGACGCCGGCTGGGCGATTCCCCCGCCGATTTGGATTCATACGGCCCCGTGATTGTCACTTGAAAGATTGCCGGGGAGATACGTGGATGACGGTGGGTGTTGAAGTGTGCGTTGTATGGCTGACGCAGTGTCTCCAGCAAGGACGAAGGGTTCTTCAGGAACGTGACCCCTAAGTCATGCGGTCCGGCTTTCACCGGCAGACGCAATTTCAGATGGTCATCCACATGCTCATGCCCCCGGCCGCCGGGTGGTTTCACCATGAAGGAATCCACTTGTGACCGGTCCAGCAACACGACCAATTCATGCACTTCTTTAAGCCCCTCCACCTGTTCGTTCCGGTCACGCGCCAGGCGTATCTGGATTTCATACTCGCCATCTCGGGGAAAAGTATAGGGGATCAACGCCCCACCCCGTGTCCCTGGCGGCAGTCCCTCCACCTGTTCCTCCTGCGTGATATCGGGCTTCAGCCGGATGGTGTCCCCACCGGGAGCACGTTGTTCCCCTCCCACGGCCAGTCGGCTGATCTTCTGTGCCGCCGAGATATACCGGTCCAGCAAGGTGGGCGAAAGCGTGCCTACGGTGACATTGTCGAAACCATGACTCGATTCATCCGCCGGCAGCATCGCCGCGACATCGATATCAAGTGCCAGCAGATCACGGATCGCATTGCGGTATTCCGCTCGGGTCATCCGACGGATGGTCTCTGTCCTGCCCGGTTGCGGATGGGCGGCCGCTTCCCGGTCCAAAGCTTGCTCCAGCGAGGAGATCACCCTTTCGTATTCTCCTTCATCTGGCCGTTTCTTTCCGGCGGGCGGCATCTGGCGGGCACGCAGACGGCGCACCACATCTTCCCATACCTGTGGATGCTGCGCTGGTTTCCCTGCGAGGACAGTTTCCAAGTTCAATCCACCTTTGGTGACGTTTGCGTCATGGCAATCTACGCAAAAATTACCCACCAGCGCCTGCTCTGGTCGTTCAGCGGCCAAAGTGGCGAAGCTCAAGGCAAGACTCAGGATGGCGAGCAGGCCCAAGTTCATAGGAATCACGCAATGAACGCATCCTCGAGCTCAATGAGCAAGTATTAAGCTCACACCGCTTGCCAATCTCCAGACGCCACCGTTTCCAAGAGATTGTCGCCGCTCAACTTACTCCCACCACCTTATACTCGCTCTTCACCCCGGCTATCTCCATCTTGATGAGGTCTCCCTTTTTCTTCCCCATCAAGTGCTGCCCCAAAGGCGCTTGCGGAGTGATGACCAATATCTCGCGTTTTTCATGGACCACTTCCAGACCTCCCGCCCGGTTCGCCAAAAAGTAAAGCATCTGCTCGCCCCGGCCATCCAACTCTACCAACGCCCCGATATTGATCGGTTCTTCCGGCTTAAAATTCTTCACCACCATCTTCTCGAATTCTTCGATGGATGCTTCCGTCTCCGCCGCCTGCTTTGATTGACCACGCGCCAGATAGGATGCCTCCAAACCTCGCGTGTCATATTTGTTCTCCGCCTTGCTCTGCGGATCGGTGGCATCTTCCCGTGCCGTGAGCGCCGCCTTGTAATAGATCTTCAGATCGGCGTTCAACTTGGCGATGATCTTCTTGATGACTGCTTGCTTCTTCACGTTGTCTAAAAGAGAAGGCCAGCCGTGATTATCGGCTGGCCGCAATGTTCCGGATTGAAATCACTTTTTCCGATACAACACGCTGACCGGGTTCGGCACCTCGGCCGCATTGCCCGTCTCACTGAGTTTCCCGGTTTTGGCATCC
>CAZRGY010000029.1:0-17142 GCA_964599715.1 uncultured Verrucomicrobiota bacterium
CTCCGTTGCTGGTAGAGACATAGACCGTGGTCCCAAATATCGATACGTTATTGGCTATGCCGCTAGGGTTAAATATAGCCAAGAGCGTCGGGGAGGTCGGCACAGTGCAATCCCACGTGACCAAACCAGACAGGCTATCCGAAACGAAAGCGCGGTTATTGAATGACTTCACCCCGGTAGCGATGCCTTGAAACTCAACACGCTCTAAAACCGGAGCAGCCGGGGTAGTGACATCAAAGATGGCAAAGCCACCCGGACCATCCGCCAGATACAGACGGGTTTCATCTGAACTCAAAGCCACCCCCGTGCCCCGGCCATTTTGGACAAGCGTGTTCCGGTAGGAAGTGCCATCGATATTGGCGTAGCCGCCACTGGTGATATCCACGGTGGTAAAACCGCCGAAGGGAGGACCTGAGCTGGTCGATAAACGGATCGCAATAGGGCTGATGACCTCAACATAATAAGATACCGGCGTGCTGGAGATACCGCCCGGCATGGCGGGGGCGGGTGCCAAACTTGGGACTGGGGTGTTGAAGATCACGATGTCGTTATCTTGAAGTCCATGCGGGTTGGCAAACGTGATGGTGTTATTGACCACATTGATACCAGCGGTGAAATTGACACTAATCGACCCTGAACCGGTACTGGTGATGTCAAGCTGGCCACCACCAGGAGTGGTGGAGATGTCAAAGGTGTTCGCGGCAGCGCTTCGCACGTAGTAAGGCGTGTTGGCAGATATCCCCCCGGGAAGTCCGCCACCCGTTACGGTAAAGCGCACCTCCATGCCAGCCGCCAAACCATGCGCAGGACTGGTAAGCACATTGGAAGTCACATCGGCTGCGACCAAGGGGGTGATGGGACGAACAGTGAAAGGCAGCGTTTGCAAGGGACCAGTCAAGGTTCGCGCTGGCGCATTGCCCGCCACTCCCGTGGTCAGGCCTGTTGTAGGATTCACATCAAAAATGATGAACGCATTGGCGTCATTCGCGACATAAGCCAGTGTGCCAGCCGCATTCAACACCACGTCCCGGGCAAAATTGCCCGTGCTTCGGACGTCAACCAGTTGAGGATTCACCGGGTTGGTAATGTCCACGACTAACAGACCGGCAAAGCCGGAAGCGATATAGAGGAAGTTACCCCGTTTGACCATTCGACCAGGCGAACCTGGGAGCGTGGTCATCGAGACTTGGTGCACCGGCAAAGCTGGATTGCTGACATCCAAGACCCGCAAGCCGACACCGCCGTAATTCGTAGCCGTGAGGAAGGCGTTTGTGCCCACAACGATGACGTCCTTGGCAAAACCACGCAGCGTATTGTCGGCAGCCGCGCCAGGCACGGTGAAATTGACACCGTTGGTGGCTGAGGTGGTATCCGAGACACGGTAAGTGACACGCACCCGGCCGCTAAAACCATCATCGCGAGTGATGCTCACCCGGGCGCCACGGATGCTAAATAAATCCATTTCAGGGTATTCAGTAGGGAACAGTTCGCGTTCGCTCGCTTCGAACAGGGAACTGACGAACTGGAATGTGCCCGCGTAACCCCCCATGGTCCAAAACATGCGATAGTTGCCCTCATGCACAGCCGGGATGTTTGGCGGATTGTTCACCCCGGCCATGGCGATGTAATAGGTGGTCCCGACATTGGCCGTGAACTGGATGTAACTGGATGTGCCCGCACCCAGATTAAGAGATCCACTTGAGTTAGGGGAATCGTTGTTCGCCGCCACCAACAGGAGGTTGGTAAAGGTGGTGCCGGTATAGATGGCCAAACTGGTATCAAACCGCGTATCTGCATGATCCGTAGAGAAAACTACCGGGCCTGAAGCAGGTGCAACCCAACGGAACCAGACCGAGTTGACCGCCGTAGAGACAGCGTGAAAAGGCTCACCAAGTTCTGCGGTGGCACCGATGTTGTTCCCTGTGGTGTTACCACTGGTACCCACGATCAGTTTGGCACTGCCGAAATTGTCATTAGCCGGGGCCGCAAAGACAGACGACCAGACACCCGACAAAAGCAACAAAGCTAGCATCAAGCACTGCTGCCGGCCCGCAAACAGTCGGCCAGTGGCTACAGCAAATTCGTTACACATAATATACGCCGTTTTTTGAAAGGCTTCTTTCACACCAAATACTTCTTGAAAGTTCCCAGAGCTATGCATGTTTCGCTTCATCTCTACTGGGTCACATTATAGCGGACACGATAGAATCTCTGTCCACCAGCTGGCGGCAAATCAATGGCGGTGATACCCTTGCTGTCCATTGCCGTGATGGAATACAGAGTGCTCCAATTGCCTGCGCCCAAACCGTCGCGATACTCGATCGTATACGTCAGACCGGCGACGGCTTGCCACTTGATAAACGCCGTCAACGGTGGCAGGTCTAGCAGGGTCACCTCGGAGACCGTGAACCCGCTCATGGGTGATTCATCCAGTTCGTTAGCGATACCATCACCGTCAAAGTCAGCACCCACCGCCAACATCGTCTGGAATTGGCGCGTGTTGAGCTGGGCATATTGCCCCGCCGTCAGCGGTACTGCCACCATGGGGCCGACCGTGATCGCCGGATCAACCCATACTAAGCGTCCTGCGAAAGCGTTCGTCAGCTTGTCTTCCGGCACGTTGGAGTCCGCGAAATAGATCGTCAGATTTGGACTGACCGTAAGCGTGCTGGTGACATGCAACCCATTGGTGTTTGTAGTGGAACCCAAGAACTCAAGGTAGTTCACGTAAAGTGCATCATTGGCACCCACACCTTGGAAGAAGAAGGTGCTGTTCGTGCCACCATTCAGCGTTAGGTGCTGTAGAGCTGTGTTATTGGCATAGCCACTGGCCGTCGCACCGCGATTTTCCCCACCCCAGACATGGAATCTAGCCTGAAAATCAGGCGCCACAGAGGTGATATGTGTGGCCATTAAATCACCCTTGTTCGGGTGACTCAGCAGGCTAAAACCATTGCCCACCTGAATGGTATTCGTGACGCCGTTATCCCCGAGGAAATTGGTGAAACGCATCGTCAGCTGTTGGGCAGCCGAGAGAACCGCCCCAGTCATGCTGAGATGGTCGCCCGCCAGATTGATATTGCCACTAAATGTCGCCAAAGTGCCACCTTGCAGGTAATTGCTGTTACCTGTAATTCCCAGCGTGCCGGAACCGGCTAAAATGACGCCGGAATTGGTCACGGTTTCACTCCGCATCAAAATGGAACCGGAAGTTATCGTGCCGCGGTTGACGATATTTGAGTAGGGTGAAGTGCGATCGACACCCAAATTCATCAGGATGGGCACCGTCAATGTGCCTTCATTGATCAAACAACGCAGGTTAGGAGCATCTGCCACGGTGAAATCGGGATTTTCGTTGCTCAAAGCCATCACACCGTTGGTCGGTATATGGAGGCAGTTGCCCCCCAGCAGCAGTGACCCGCCAAACACCAAGTTGTCACCCACCACCACAGTTTCCGATTGCACTTGGAAATCGCGCAACTGAACCGGCGTATTGGTAACCAAGGTATTATCCAACACCATGATCTGGTAAGCATGTTCCACCACGCCGGTAAATCCGGGGAAGAAAGCCGTGTTGGTCACGCGTTGATCGATCTGATATACACCGGTCCATACAGCCACCTGACCATTCAAGCGGGTGACGTTGTCTGGGAAATTATTGGAGAACACCAAGTTCGCCGTTCCCGGCACCTGAAGTTTGATATTCGGAGCGGCCAAGGTCGCGCCCGTCAGGTTGATGCCGTTTGTGATGGTCAGCGAAATCGCGTTGTAGGCGGACAACTTGGAATAGGAGATATCAGCGGTATTGGCGGTGATAGTCACTCGGCCGGGTGAATTGGTCACATCCGAAGCGATCGGATCAAGGCCCAGGTCGCCACCGAAATCACGTGGACTCACCACAAAGCCCCAAGCCGAATACTCATGATCCACCTGGTTGGTGACAAAGCGCTCGTTAAAATTGCCGGAACCCGGGAAGATGATGTTCGTAAAAGTAGTAGGCGGCGTGGAGAAAAACGGGCTGACCAAAGGGAAATCACTCCGGATCAACGTGTAGCTCAACGGCCGGAAATACCCCGGGCGAGTATCATTCGCCTGAAGGTCAAGCGTGGCAGTGGCACCGCTAGAATTGATACGAGCCCGGAACATGCTCTCATCGTAGAGTCCCAGATAGCGTTGAAAGGTTTGCCCCGTCAAAGGATCAACATCCGTTGTGGAAAACTGGACGACGATATCTCTCACGAAAAAACCGGCGCTATTGGTGCTGAAAGGGAAATCGACTTCGATACCCGGACTAAACTCATTGGTCCGCACAAACACCAGTTGCATCGTGTTCCTGATGGTCGTGTTGTTGACGAAGTTGTAGTTGTTCGTAGAGGCAAAGAACAGGTAACCGTTCGTGCTGAATCCGTTGGTCGGATAAAAGAAACTGCCTTGGAACGGATTGACATTCACAGACTGGCTGAACCGGAAACCAGCTGGTGTGCTGCGTTGATAAATCAGATGGGAAGGAGAACGCCCACCGGAAGCGAGGCCGGACAAGCTGATGTTGCCACCATTGGTCGAACCCCAATAATCATCCCGGATGTTATCTGGATTGATGTAAAAGAAATTGTTGTTACGGCGGATGGAAATATCGCCCTCGAACACGTTGCCAAACAGGCTCCCATCAGCAACTCCAAGCCGACCACCCAACAAATCGACCGTGTTGGCATTGATCTGGATCAATCCTCCCCGGGGAATCGCGAGCAGCGAATTGTTGCGGTTTTCGAAACTATTCGCATCAATCAACAGACGACGGCTGCTAAGGATGCTCTGTTCATTCACAAAACTGGTCAACGGCTGCCGCAGATACTGTCCAGGGATGAATTTGTTGAATTCAATGCCCGGAGTGGCCTGAATAAAACCCCGGTTGATGAAGTTTTCCAAGTTGGTGAAATCATAGAGTGTCTCGTTATCGATGCTGTTGATAAGCGTCAGATTGCCGACGTTTTCCACCGTCGTGGCGTTGATCGGCGAAGGATTCGATACCGACCCTGAAATCAGGTAGTACGACTGCTGCGCGACCGCGGGAGATGCGGCAACGCCCAGCAGCAGCAGCAAAGATAGATAAAACTGTTTCATACGACGCACATTAAATTTTGCCAGTGTCGGTTTCATCACGGTCCGTTCAAGAGTTGGCTCTCCAATCCATCAAGCCCAGTGCCGACCGGATAAACAACAGGAGCAGCCCCAGACCCGTCATAACTACCCCAGTTGAAGTGTCTGAAATAAATGTTAAAGGCATCCAACAGGAACGGTGTCTGGTGGGAGACTGCCGGACCGATGTTGTTGTAGCTGATGGTGATCGGACCACGAATGACACCAGGACCGCCAAGCTGCGAGGTGCCATTGATGCTGTCATTATTGATCCAGTTGCTGGTGTCAACCCGGCGGAACAAGTTAGGATAGCGTGCACCGGTCACATCCGTGGTGAATCCGAGATCTTCAGCCTCGAAGAGGAAGTCAGGCGTCGTGACTGAACGCACCTCTATCCGGTTGTAATTAGTGCCACTCACAGTATAGCCCGAGGTGGTATAGAGATTCGTAATCCCATCCAATCCTAACGTGAGGATGTTGGTTCCGTTAGTGACACTCAGGCTGGTCACAAAGTAGTTCGTGACGGGGGAAATCACCCGGGCCAGCACAGAGTCATAGGGCAATCGCTTGAATTGGAGACGGTCGGTTCCACGCCGCACATGTGGTCCCATGTTGGTGGAGTTCAACAACTGGATGGCCTGCGCACGGTAGTTAACCGTGAGAACCTCTCGCACCAACTCCTGCCGGATGCCGATCGAGGAAATCACGATGTTGGTCGGGTTCTGCAAAAGAATCGGTTCGGCAAGCAACACTGAGTTTGTACGGTAGCGGATTTGCTGGATGATATTGCTCAAGTTCACACCACCCGAATTGAACCCGGCAGAAACCAAGGTGTTGGTAATCGCCAAGGGGGACTCATACATGGTGGAGAGGATGTTATAGCCTACCAAGTTTGTCGGTACGATGTAGAATGTGCCGTTGGGGTAAGCCGGGAAACTCGTCGAAACCGTAATGTTCGTGGTCACGTTAGTCGCCCCGAAGGACGGATCGTAAGGAGAAGTGCCATTGTTGAAGCCCACGGTGATAGTTCGATCCGTGATAAAGCCATTGGCGTAAGATTGGTTGGTGACCACATTACCAAAGGTATAGGTGAAGCCCGCAATCACATTCGTGACGTAGTTTGTCCCCACAACCACCCGCCCCAAGATGAAGGAAGGATCGGTGTAAAAATTGGTCAAGTAGCTGAAGTAAGTTTCCTGCACCGTATTGGTCAAATAGATATTCGTGCTGGTGATCAACAACCCGGGATAGCGAGCCAAGACCGCCGCCCCGTTATTGGTGGATGTGAACTGGATCATCTCAAACAAATCATTCGTCCCTTCTACCAAGACCCGTGCATTCGCCGCTGTGTTCGTAAAAAACGCAGTGGTATTTATATTGGTCACGAAAATGGTCCTTTGCTGATTCGTGACCACATTGATCTGCTCCAAGATGTCGTAGGAGAAATTGCCGTTTGTGATTATGTAAAAAATTCCAGCCACCTCATTCGTCACAAAATCGGTCTGACTTATCACATTGGTGACTAATCCCAACAGATTGGAAGTGACATTGATTGTTTGAATGCTGGCATTTGCCTGGTTAGTCACAAAATTGGTCACCACGTTGCCGTAAACGTAAGAGTATATATTGGTAACCGTCGGCGTTATGACGATGTTACCGCCCACTACATTGGTCAGATTGACCAGACCGACGTTGGTCGTGACCGCCGCGAATTGAATACCGGGGAACGCCGCCTGCATCTGCGTGGGATCCAGAATGGTATTCGTCGACTGCCGGGTCAGCAATCCCAAGTCACCTGTGCCCAAGACGAACTGCTGGCTGTTGGTGACCGCGATCAGTGTGTCCGTCAACAAGCGCTCAGCCGCGATGTTGTTCGTTCCGTAGAGATACCGCAAACCACCGACATCCTCACGCGTAAGGCCGGTGAAATAATTACCGATATTCGGAGCACCAAAAGAGACAGAGGTGTTGATGAAAGCGACCGGATCCAAAGGCCGCTCCACGGCTTCAGCCGTGTTATTGAAACGGAATGGCTCCTGGATATCATAGGTGTATAACGTGCCGTTAACAAAAGCACTGGGCTGGTGAAAGACAGGATCGTAGTTGCGCTGGATGACCAGATAGTTGGTATATGTGATACCACCTACAGTGGCCACATTGCGGTCACGCAAAGTGTAAATGTAGCGCTCAGCCTCAGTTAGCCCCACTTCCTCCGTGATTGCACGCAAGGTGGTGGATTTCAGGTCGATCAGCCCCAAAGCTTGAGCTTGAAAATTGACCCGGGTGGTACGCAGGGGAAACTCGTTAAGATTGGTGCTCATCAACGAGAAGTTGGTGAGGTTGTTGAAAGTCAACAACGCCTTCTCCACTTCGGACACCCCGGTGTTACCGAAATACTCAATAAACGAATCATCAAAAGCCACGTAAAGGACCGGCACGTTCCAGCGGTATCCTTCACCCCGGTTCATCACCCCGCCGATATCGAATCCAAAATTGTAACCGATGGTGGTGTCCTGCCAGTTTAGCGTGGGGTTGTTATTAAGCGGCCCCAGCAACGAGAAGGCACGGGCCTGATTCTGAGTCACCAGAAAACTGGCCAAGGCCACCAAATACAGCGTAAAGCGTTTCAACATAACTACCTTTAACGGACCAAGACGATGCGATAGAAGCCGATGCCTGCAGATTGCTCCACAAACACGCTGTCTTCACCAGACACCGCCATGCGTTGTGCTCCCACGTTTGTCCACGTACTAAAATCGGATGAAAATTGCATCTGGTACACCTTGCCAGCCACGGTATTCCACTTGAAATACAGCGCGCCCTGCACCGTTTGCACTTCCGTCTTCAAAGAACTCCCCGCATCCCGCGGATCCGTTCCTGCCAAAAATTCCTGATAATTGCTCATACCATCACCATCACTGTCAGCATTGGGTGAACCCCACTTGGAGGAGTTTGCCCCCCAATATGAAATCTGCCACTCGTCAGGAATTCCGTCCGTATCGCTATCTACACCCCAAGTCTGGCCAGCAGCTGCAGCAGAGAGCGGAGAGAGCCGTCCGTCAGTGAGGCGGTAGGAGATTCGGCAGGTGTATGCGGTTCCGGGCTGCAGGCCGGTAATGGTCGTTTGCGTTGTTGCGCCGCTAACTTGCACGGCCGAGCTGAACCCATCGATGTGCACGAAGAAGGCATCTACACCCAAACCGACCAAGCTGGCCCAACTGACCGTGATAGAGGTGCTGTCTAGCCCAGAGACAACAGGTGTCGGCGCAACCGGCAAAGGCTGATTAGAATCAAAGCGCTGGGCCCGCAAATCTCCGACTCTGTCGCCACCCACAAAAGTCGTCCAAACGACCAGCGCCTGACCTGACCGGTTCATCGCCAGTGTTGGTTGGTTCTGAATACTCAGCTTACTGGTGTTGACCATGAATTCAGCTTCTCCACCCGCACTCGACAGGCCTACAAAGCGACCATAGACATCATCCCAAAAACTAGTTGTCGTGATGCCAGTCCAGACCACGAACAACTGGTTGCCCGAAGCGACAGCCTTGGGGAAATACTGTTTGCCAGTGGTGCTGACATTGACTCGAAAAGCCTCTCCAAGTGCCTGACCGGAGGCGTCATAACTGCGAGAGTAGATATCCCAATCTTCACCCGTCACTTGCTGGTTCCAAACCAGACTGAATCCGCCACCTTCTCGGGCGCAGAGGTCTGGAGAGGAGGCCACCACTCCACCAGCATCCACTTGGAATTCATTGCCTGTGGCCGCGCCTTGAGCATCATAACGACGAGCCAAAATCTCGATCTTGCTGATCACTTTCTGCACCCATTGTCCGCCATCGACCGGCGTCAAGTTTGGATTGCTGATCACTTGTGAGGGCTTTTCAGAGACAAACGCCACCACAAAACCACCATTGGACAGGCCAATCACCGAGGGGTTGCGTTGATTGTTCTGGGTGTACTGATTCACTTGAAACTCACCACCCATTGCAGCCCCATTGGCCGCGTAGCGTTGTCCGTAAACCCCTTGATAACTGCCGTCTTGGCCGTAGCTCGACCAGACCACGACTACGCTTCCATCAGTTAGAACGGCCACATCCGGATCTATCTGGAGCAGTGAGGTGTAGGTATTCACCCGTTTTTCACCTGAGACAAAGGTGCCATCCGCACCGATAAAACGGATGAAAATATCTTTGTCCACTTCGCTGCCCCCCTGCCAGACCACCACTGCACCATCATTGCCAAGCATGGCAACCTTGGGATTCTCCTGATTTCCCACTTCAGTGGTATTGACGCGGAAACTGCCAAAACTGCCAGAAAAAGACTGGTTGAGCAGCTGCATACCAATACCTAAGCCATCGGCATCCATCTGGTTATCATGCCAGACCAATGCTCCTTTAGAAGCACCTAAAGCCAGTGAGGAGGATTCTTGGGCACCCTGTTTGGCACCGATGATTGCATATTCAGCACCTAATGGAGCGAAGTTGGCAGCGCCAGCCCAAGCGACTTGGGTAAGGAGCAGCAAAGACGTCCACCAGCAAATGCCGGATTTCCCACCGGCAATCTTGGCCCGGTCCGTGGCTGCACCATCCAGGAGGCCACGAGAGCAACGACCCGGACTTAGCTTGGCAGTTAACATATTCATCGAGATGAAACGCTTAGAGATGAAAACAGTCGCCGTGAGCTATTGTCTATTCTTTGTGCACGCAATGTGAATACAATGTATTTACACCACGCCCTATTTCTCTGTCAAACTCATTCGGCATTGGATTTTTAATCCGTTAAAAGTTCTCTGCTTAACAAAGCAGCAGTTCCGTCGTTTGTTGGCGCTGCTCCAATTCCTTAAGCAGGGTCTTGAAACCCCACTTGCGATACAACTCCGCCAATTTGGTCGTATCGGGCACCTTAATCTGCAAAGTCGATACATCGTGCGCCGGAGCCGCCTCTCCCCAAAGCCGGACCAATCCACGATTTCGAACTACGTTTTCCCGAGCTTCAGTGAGCGCGGCCCGCAGTCGATCGGAACTGATTTCACCCAGCTTTGCGTAAATCGCATCAATCGAGCCATACTTGTTCAAGAGATCAGCAGCGGTCTTGGGGCCGACTCCAGCCACCCCTGGTATATTATCCACTGCATCCCCGACCAAGCTGAGCCAATCCACTATTTTTTCTGGCTGCACCCCTGTTTTGGCCACCACTTCAGCTGAGGACCAGAGGCGTTCTTCCTTATCGTTCGGGTTAATCAACCCCAAATCCGGGCCGATCAACTGGAAGAAGTCCTTGTCTGCACTGGCAATGACCACACGATAACCCGCGCTTTGCGCGTCTTGGGCTAACCGGGCAATCCAATCATCAGCTTCAAGCCCATTCTGGCAGAGTGTGGTGATACCGGCTGCTTCAAGATAAGCCACCATCTCATCCAACTGCTGCTCGAGATCGCCAGGCATTTCAGGCCGGTTAGCCTTGTAATCTGGCAATGCCTCTTTGCGCCCTTCGGCCAGTCCGCCATCCCAAATGACGGCGACATGGGCGGCTCCACTCTGGTTGATGACTTTTTGCAGCATCTTCACGAAACCATAGATGGCATTCGTGGGCGCACCCGTAGGGGAGGATAATGAGCGAATGGCGAAGAACGCGCGATACGCATAAGCGTGCCCGTCAACCAGCAGAAGCACTGGTTTTTCGGACGCATTCTTTTTCACATTCGCCTGCATTTCAGTCTGCCTCGACTTGAGCTGCTATTTTATGGCTGATAGTTGCGATCGCGCACCGTCCAAGCTGGCTGGGGCGGAACCGAACCGTT
The DNA here is from genome assembly GCA_964599715.1 of uncultured Verrucomicrobiota bacterium. GTDB lineage: Bacteria > Verrucomicrobiota > Verrucomicrobiia > Limisphaerales > JAEYXS01 > JAEYXS01. Next base: position 10,937 of record CAZRGY010000029.1, read on the forward strand.
GGCGAAAGGCATTTCCCGATCGCTATTCACCCGGTTACCCGCCGGATCAATAATGGTCGGCGTGACGAAGATAATCAGATTCTTCTTGGAAGTGGATTTGGATTCGCTGCGGAACAGCTTGCCCAACAAAGGCAGATCACCCAAGACCGGCACCTTATCCTTCACGTTGCGCACATCTTCAGAGATCAAACCACCGAGAACCATCGTCTGGCCATCCCAGACAATCGTCGAAGTGACCACCACACGTTGGCGCGTACGAGGCAACGGCAGACGTGCGGTAAGCGGAATACCGACAGTGCTGCCACCGACAGATTGCGCCTGCGGGATGAACCCACCCGGATCATCATAACCGATGAACTCGGTGATGGTCGGGATAACCGTCATCTGAATGGTATAACCATCTGCGGAAACATATGGGATGACATCGAGCACCGGACCAGTCGGGAACGGAGAGACTGAGTAGGTCACCGTGGAACCAATCGCACCTTGGCCGCTGCCACCCAGAAGGCCACCGCCACCTTGATTACCACCAGACTGGGCGATTGTAGCAGACGTCACGAGGGTGACGTTATCAACCACGGAAATCTGTGCCTGACGACCGCTGACCGTTGTGACACGAGGTGCAGCCAGCAAGTCGACACCGTCACGTTGCTCCAACGCACGAATCACGGCTTTGAATTGCGGGTCCGTGAGAATTCCGGTAAATGATGCCAAAGTAGGCAAGGTGCTTTGCTGGCCACCAATACCAACTGAATTGCGCAAACCACCAGTCAGGAAACCGTCCGTGGCAGCAGGCGGAGTAGCTGTTCCAAAAAGTGGACTTCCCGGGAAGGAGCCACCCGGATTGGCCAGGCTACCGCTGGTAGTCGGGCTCCCCATAGTGGGTGATGTGCCTGGCTGACCGACCACACGACCACTGCCAATCAGCGTTGGGCCAATGAACCAGTCGAAGCCCAAGCCACGCGTATCGTTCTGCGTCACTTCAGCAAACTTGGCTTCCACCTGAACCTGCGGCGGGATGATGTTCAGCACTTCGATGGCAGATTGGATGATCTCCAAATCTTGCAGAGAAGCACGAACCATCAGAACACCCGTGCGGTCATTGAAAAAGATCTGTGTTGAAGCGCCACCAGCAGCGTTGGAAGAGAGATTGACACCCGCTGCCGCAAAGAACTGACGAGCCAGCGCCTGAATCTGCTCAGTCAATACTATCGTGGTGACACCGGTGATACCCACACCACCCAATTGGCTGCCGCCTTGACCGCCTTGGCCGCCTTGCTGGCCACCGCCGCCCTGACCACCCTGCTGGCCGCCGCCTTGGCCACCCTGACCACCGCTGCTTTGAGCCACGGAAACACGCGGAATCGCATTCGGATCGGCCCCACCGTTCTGACCGCCCTGGCCACCTTGGCCACCTTGACCACCCCGGCCGCCGCCGCCGCCCTGACCGCCTTGACCACCACCGCCCGAGCTCGTGAGCGTATCAACTGTCAGACCGGTGACACTTTCCAGACCTTGACGGAAGGTGTTCGGGTCAATTTTGAAGATACGGGTGAACAACTGCGGCGGATCAACGACACGCACGCGGAAGACCACTGCGTAGTCTTCAACCATGAAACTTAAACCACGGCCAGCGATGGGCGTCGCCACCTTGGCGATCGCATCCAAAGCATCAATCATCCGCATGTTTTTCAGCGGGGGATTGATCTTGATGAGCATGGTTTCCAAGTCCACCGCTTCAGCTGGCGGGGCAATCGGCGCCAGAGGAGCGCCCAAGGGATCCAAGCCAGGAGCACCAAATTCACCACCCAGACCAGCATCCGGAATCCCGGTGCTGGAGGGCTCATCGTCCAGGTTGGAGTTGATGATAAAGTTGAGACCCAGCTTTTCCGGATCTTGCTTCACAGATTCCTCTTGCAGAAACCGCACCACTTCGGAAAGCGGCAAGCCGTCAAAGAAAACTTCCTTCAGCACGATCTTGTCCAATTTAGCCAGCAGGCGCTGACGGCTCTTGGTCGTGGTCTGGGCAACATTGGTGCGCATATAGGGATTGGGTGTAGGGAGGGCTTCGCGGCTGGTGGGGATTTCCCAAGCTTTTTCCACTTCTACAATCCGTTTACGCTGTTCGAAATCACGTTTCCGGGCCAAATCTCCATAGCGGGCTTCCTGGATGAGATTCATGTAGTAATACGCGGCCGAGTTAGCCGGATCACGTTTGATAGCCTCATCCAACTTGGCTTCCGCCTCATCCAAACGGCGCAGTTCAAAAAGCAACTTGGCATCCTGAACCAGGATAGAGACCGCCTCCTTTTCTGCGCGGACCTTCGGCACTTCTTTCAGCACTTCAGCACTGGGCATGAGCGGACGAGTCTTGGCGGCGACTTCGGCATTGTAAGCCTTGAAAACCTTCGCCTCTTTATTATCAGGGTCGAACTTCAAGAGCTCGTCGGCTTGCTTGTCTGCCTCAGGAAACTGCTGGTTTTCGAAGTATTGCCGGGCAATCTGCAAACGAGTAGCCGTCAAGCCAGAAAGCGCCGCTTTCTTCTGAGCGTCGATGCCGACATTGCCCAAGCGATGCACCAGCTTTAGAGCCTCCTCATAAAGCGTGGCTGCCTCGGTCAGATTCCCCTCTTTCTGCAGTCCGGAGGCACGTTTAAGCACTTCGTCCAATAAGGTGAGGGTCGCCTGTCGTTTGGCGGCCTCTTCGGCCGCTGCTTGCACAGGATCGGTCTGCGCCTGCAAGGGCACTACCGCCAAAAATACGCCGAGAAACGCCACACAGGAGGCGAACTTGGTAATCCGGTTTATACTCAGTTTCATACCAATAAAGACAAGGAATCTGCGTTATGGTGTCGCGCGTAACGGGACAATCGTTCGTTTTTGGTTGCGTTCGGCGGACATTACTACCTGATTCTCAGTGATAGCAATGATAATGTAATTTTCCCCAGCAATGGCGATGGACTCATTCACCCGCTTGTCCTTAAACTCCAGATTGTCTGGGGGGTAGGAAAGATCCACCGTGTAATCAGTCACCTTCTCATGGGGCATGGCTTTGGAGACAAGCAGTTCATCATTGGACTCATCTTCCAACCACACCAAGACCAAGGTCGCCTCCACCGGAACATCACCCCGGACCTCTTTGAGCAAGAAATACTTGTTTTTATCGTTAAGCGACGCGTATTGCATCTTCTTGCGCCGCTCCAAACGATCCACTTCGCCCTGCTTGGTGACACCGATGGCAAACCGCGCGCGATCCCCGGTGCCTGAGGCGCTTTCCAAGGAAATGATGCGTTTCAAAGGCTTGATGGAATTGCACTGCAAAGCCCCGATGCCAATCTCTGTACCAGTAGAGACTTTGACGATGCTGCCATCCGGCTTCTTATACCAACGTACGGGATTGAAGAGCAGATGCCGGTTGGTCATGGCGATGACCGGCGGATTGGTGTGAGTGGCCAGTGATTGCTCAAAAGAAGTGAGATCCACCGGATTCAACGGCACGCGGGGATAACTATCAATCGTCTGACCTGCCTTGGCTAGGCTGCGCTTGATGGCACTGACCTTGATGCCCAACATGACCGCCGCCACCGCCAACGCGAGCAAAACGATGCAGAGAATGATCTTCTCGTAATGTTTTTTAAGGAACTGCATGGTTTAGCGTGCGGCTTGATTCAGGCGGACCACTTCCACGAACAGCTGTATCCGCAAAGGTTGTTCAAACAGGTATAATTCATCTCTCGCCGGAGTCGCATCTGAGGCGGCAGCCTTGCCTCTGGTAGCAGCAGCGGCAGGCTGCGGCTCAGCTGGAGCCGGAGCAACGGGAACCTTTATAGTTTCCATGTTCACGATCTTGACCGAGTAGAATATCGAAGAACGCTGCAAACGCTCCAACACACCGGCTAACTCGGTGGAAAACCCGGTAAAGACCACTTCATAAGGCGTTACCGTGGCCAAATTGTTATACGCGGTGGGATTCACCGCTTTGTCCAAATACTGCGGTCCTTGGCCAGGATCCAGCGTCGAAACTCGCACCCGCTTTAAGGATTCAAGTTTATGTATGCGGCTGTCGAATAAATTGGTGCACAGGTTACCGACTTCTAACAATTGACGCGTCAATGGTTCGATGCTAGCCACATCAAAATTCACCTGCTCCCGCAGGGGCTCGAAGGAAAAACCATAACGTGGTGCCGGAAGTTGCACTCCGGCCTGCTCCGCCGCCTTCTGCAAATCAGCCACCGTTGTCAGCAGATACGATGAAAATTGCTGGCTAGTCAGCTTAGGCACTTCCGGATAGGCCACATGCGCCTGCACATTGGTCATGAACTGGGTGAGGCGCTGGGTCTCACGCATCGCCAAGTCCAAGTTCGCCTGATCTGGAAAAGGCGCAGACTGCATGAGGGTAATCAGTTGTGTCTGCGCCGCTTTGAGGTTTTTGGAGGCCTTGACATCCGCCTGGATGCGCGTCGTGAGATACACTATGGCACCAGCCATCAGGCCAAGAGCCACAATCATCCCCAACAGCAGTAATATATTTCGCTTGATCCAGCGCATAGTCGTATCAGTGGAGTCGAACCGGGCGCTTAAGTTGCAACGTCAGGGAGAAGGAAAAAGATTTGGCCAGCGCATCCACTTCTTCCATCTTATCATCCAGCTTGGTGTAATCAGGCAGCAACATGACATTCGTCTTCAGAACTTCCTGCATGCCAAAGGCAAACCGGCGGTTGGCATCCGGAGCCAGCCCATTAAGATTGGCCGCCCGCAATGTGGCCGCATAGTAACCCACCATGACCGGAGCCACCGGGGTAGGCAACGGTGTCGCCGTGGCTGCTGTCGGCGGCGCCCCACTCGGCTGAGCCGGCATAAACCGGCTGGCGGTAGTGGCGGCGGCGGCGGACTGCGGAAGCAACGGGGTGAATTTCTCAATCCAGACACCCGTGTCCTTGCCAAAGCTGTTCGAAGAAGCAGCCTCGTATTCCAGCATAGTGGCCTGCAAATCATTCATCAAATGCGACGTATAATAACGATCATCCAAAATGGTCGCATACTCATTGGCCACCGCATACTGCGAACGTAAGGTGGCCAACGCAGAATCCATCTGTCCCTTCGCGGTCTGCAACGGCCCGATCTTCAGCTGCAACTTCTTGATCTCGCTATTCTTCAAGCCTGCCTGCTGGTTGTAAAAGAGACCATAGGCGAAAACCACCAGCACCATGCTGAAAAGGGCCGCCATCAGCCAAGGCTTCTTCTGATCAAAGGCCTTACGCTTCTGATAGCTCTTAGGCATCAGGTTGAGCTCCACCGGGCACTGGGCCAGGTTGCGGATCCCCAAGCCAACCACTTCACCGAGTGAGTGGGCCACCGTAGCCAATTCTTCCAGCGGGATGGACTCATCGATCTCGATGTTCTGCAGCGGATTGAAGTAATCCACCGGGATATTCAACTTCTCCGCAAAGAACTGAGCCGCGTAAGGCATCATGGAGGCACCACCAGCCAGGTACAGCCGCGCCGGAGCAGAACCGCCCTGCTGATTGCGGTAAAACTGGATCGTCTGATTCATCTGGATGTGCAGACGGGTCATCACCTGACGGGCAATCTTGGAGATCGCCGCCTGATGTGGATTATCCGGCTCCTCATAAGCACCACCCAAACTCACAAAGCCATGCTCGATCTTGATGCGATCCGCCTCATCGAACTGCAGGCGGGCTTCATTGGCGAAATCCTGCGTGATGGCGTTGGCGCCGATATTGATGCTACGGGTGAAGACCTTGCCCTTCTCAAAGAAAAGGAGATTGCTGGTCTTGGCACCGATATCCAGCAGCATGCTGCAACCTTCCGGCTCGCCGTAATTGAAACGGAAAGAGTTGCAAAGCGCGGCCGGCGAGACATCCACCAAGTTCATGGACAACCCAGCGGTCTCAGCCGTGTTGAAGATGCCCTCGACGGTGTCGCTCTTGATGGCGACGAGGATGACTTCCAACTCACCCGTAGCCGTGGCCCCTAAAATCTGATAATCCCAAACGACCTCTTCCAACGGGAAAGGGACGTTCTGCTTGGCCTCATACTCAACGATCTGAGCGACCTTGGCCGAATCCACCGGAGGCAGCTTGACGAAACGGGAGAAGACATTGAAGCCAGCTGCGCAGACGTTGATCTGACGGGAAACAAACCCCTTTTCCTTCAAGAGAGTTTGGATTGCCTGCACGAGTACA
>CAZRGY010000030.1:0-10264 GCA_964599715.1 uncultured Verrucomicrobiota bacterium
CGCATCAGCGAATGCAGGAACGATTCGCTGTGGATATCAATTTTATCACCGGACTTTTCACCGGAAGGGGATGACATGGGCAGTTTTTTACTCAATTTGTCCTATGCAGGGCAACGGTGGAGTTGTTCTTAGTGGTAAAAATTCTTATCGGGCTGGTGGCACTTGAGAACGTAAACAGCAAAGGCTTAAGGGGTTTGATGTTCTGGTGCCGTTAGTCTTGTCCGTGAAATAACCCCTTTTCAGCCTTGCCCGGCTCGCATACCTTACCGCGCTCTTGTTTTACGGTTTATGCCGAGTGTGTTCATCAAAACTTACGGTTGCCAGATGAACGAGCGGGACAGCGAAGCGGTCGCAGCCCAGCTCGTGGCGAAAGGCTATTCCCTAGCGCCCACTGAGGCGTCGGCGGATGTCATCCTGCTCAACACCTGCAGCGTGCGGGATATGGCCGAGCAAAAGGCCGTGGGTAAGATGCACAATCTCATCGCGGAGACACGGCGGCGGAAATCAGATGTGGTGCTGGGCTTTATGGGGTGCATGGCCCAGAGCCGGGGAAAAGAGCTCATTGACCGGCTGCCGGACGTGGACTTGGTGCTGGGTACACAGAAATTTCACCGTGCCGCGGAATACATCGACGACCTATTGGCCGGACGCCGTGAGAAGGTGGTGGATACAGAAGTGGAGAAAGGGAGCGAAGCCACCATCCGCGAGCATATCCTGGCCGGTAACTCTGATGAGAAGCAGGTGATGGCTTTCGTGAGCATCATGCAGGGCTGCAATCAGTATTGCACCTTCTGCATCGTGCCTTACACGCGCGGCATGGAGCGCAGCCGCACGATCCCGGATATTGTTGCCGAGTGCCGTGAACTGGTGGCCAGAGGCGTCAAAGAGATCACCCTGCTGGGACAGATCGTGACGAGCTACGGCAAGCGGGATTATCCGGTGAAAGATGGCAAGAGCGGGTTTGTCCAGTTGATCGAAGCAGTGCATGAGATCGAAGGGCTGGATCGCATTCGGTTCACCTCGCCGCATCCCAAAGGGTATGGCGATGATCTGGTGGAAGCCTATGCCCGCCTGCCGAAACTGGTGGAGAGTGCACATATCCCGCTGCAGAGCGGCAGTGATCGCGTGCTCAAGCTGATGCACCGCGGCTACAACAAGGAACGTTTTCTTAGCATCATCCAGAAGTTGCGGAAGGTGAATCCAGAGATGGGCATCACCACGGATATCATCGTGGGCTTTCCTGGAGAGACTGAAGAGGATTTCCAAGAGACGTTGTCAGTGGTGCGCGAGGCGCAGTTCGATAACGCCTATTGCTTCAAGTATTCCCAGCGCAAGGACACTCCGGCGGCCGCCATGCCGGATCAGCTATCAGAGGATGTCATCGAGGAGCGACATGCGCGCTTGTTGTCTCTGGTGAATGATATTGGGGCGAAGCGTTACCAAGAGTATGTGGGCCGTACGGAGCAAATTTTGGTCTTGGGGCCGAGCCGTCGGAATGCGGCGACCTTGGAAGGGCGGACGCGAAATAATCGCATAGTTATTTTTGAGGGGGATCAGCGACACATCGGTCAACTCATGGATGTGAGGATCGAGCGCAGCGGGTTGTTCACGCTTTACGGCGATCCGGCCATCATCAATCTGGACGAATAACGGATGAAACTATCCACGCTGTCGATATTGTTGGGAGTAGGCTTGGCGGTGCCGCAGATCTTTGCTTTGGCGAACCCGAAGCGCTTCACCACCAGTGTGCGGGCGTTTCCGCGTTCCATCGCTTGGGGATACCTGTTGATGGCGCTGGCTACGGGTTGGTTTCTCTACAACGTGAATGCCGAGGAAATAGCGGATTTTTCCCGGCTGAAACGCGGTCTGATGGTCGCCTTCGGTGCGATCGGCATTGGCACTTGTCTCTACGTTTCCGACTTCCTTGCTATTCGGGGGATGGCCCTGCTTATGATGCTACTCGCAAAGACTATTGTGGATACTGCGCGATGGCATGAATCGGACTGGCGATTGGTGCTGATCACCTGGGCTTACCTGATGGTTTTGGGCGGGATGTGGCTGACCATCTCACCTTGGCGGGCTCGTGATTTGATTCTTTGGGGCACAGCAACCGAAGCCCGCTTAAAGATGTTCAGCGCCATCCGCTTGGGTTTTGCCATCCTGCTTATCGTGCTTGGGGTGAAGGTGTTCAACTAGGCCGGATTTCCTCATGCCGCGTAACCAAATCCTCGTCATTCGCGGTGGTGCTATCGGTGATTTCATCGTCACTTTGCCAGTCTTTGCGGCGTTGCGAGAGATGTTTCCCGAGTCGAGGCTGGAGACGGTGGCTTATTCCGGCGTCGCGCAACTGGCGTTAGCGGGTGGTTTGGTGGATGGCGTGCGGTCGATCGAGAGCCGCCAGTTCGCCGGGTTCTTTGCCGGGAAAGGGGATCTGGATAAGGATTGGTCCACTTACTTCAACCAGTTCGCGATCATCATCAGTTATCTCTACGATCCGGATGAGAATCTCCAGACCAATATCAAAAAGGTATGTGAGGCGCAGTTCATCCAGGGGCCTCATCGGCCAGATGAGGCGGCGGGTATCCCTGCGTCCGAGGTGTTGCTGAAACCTTTAGAGCGGCTGGCTATCTTTGGCGCTGATCCAGTGCCCAAACTGAATTTGAAGCCCGCTAATACTAGCCTGAAAACGAGTGGTGAAAGATGGCTGGCGATTCATCCGGGCAGTGGCAGCGAGCGTAAGAACTGGCCGTTGGCTTCTTGGCTAGAACTCATCAAGAAGATTCAGAGTGATTCGCAATGGAAGCTGTTAGTCGTCGGTGGTGAGGCAGATGGGCAAAAGCTGGATGCTGCTCAGAAGGTTTTGTTACCTGAGCGCGGGAAGGTTTTGCGCGGGGTTTCGTTGACGCAAGTGGCGCAGGCTCTAACGGATTGCGATCTATACTTGGGACATGATTCCGGCATCAGCCATCTGGCGGCGGCTTTGGGGATTCCCAGTGTTCTGCTTTGGGGACCGTCGAACCAGCAGGTTTGGTGTCCAAAAGGAAGTGGTGTGAAAACGCTGCAAGCGGTTGGGGAAATGGATTCGCTGACAGTGGATGAGGTCTGGGGGGAGATTTCCGTTCAGCTCAAGGGGTAGAGGTTTTCAAAGGCTTTTCTTCGCGGAAGATCAAAGCTGTCTAAATGCAAAACCGGACAGCGTTGCCGCTGTCCGGTTCATGCACCTTTTCAGGAGGTCCCTCTTACGAGCAACCTAAACTTTCGCCGCAGTTGATGCACTTGAAGCACGCACCATTGCGCACGGCCAAGTGACCGCAGCTCGGGCAGGTCGGCGCATCCTTCATCATGTGCGAAACGGTTTCGCTCAAGGACACGAACACTTTTTTGCTGCCGTCGCTGCTTGTGGAAGTGGTGATGGAGGCATCCACCGTCACCGTTTCTTCTTCCTCAGCGAGCGGCAGATCAGCCACGGGCCGGTTCACTTTTTTTTTGAGCTCCTCGACCAGGTCGGGCATCGGCAATTCAGCCTGCTTCGGGTTCGTCGCTTCGCGGTATCCCGGGATGAACTGCAACGCCATCCAGCGGAAGACGTAGTCGATGATCGACGAAGTGTTGCGGATCTCCGGGTTCTTGGTGAAGCCAGAGGGTTCAAAGCGCTGATGGCTGAACTTCTTGACCAGGGCTTCCAGCGGCACGCCGTATTGTAGCGACATGCTGGTCAGCGTGGCCACCGAGTCCATGAGGCCACCGATGGTGGAACCTTCCTTGGCCATGGTGATGAACAACTCACCCGGGCGACCGTCATCGAACAGACCGACGGTGAGGTAACCTTCGTGGCCGGCGATATCGAACTTGTGATTGATGGCCATGCGCGTTTCCGGCAGGCGGCGACGCAGCGGCTGGTTGGAGGCACGACGCAGATCGGCGAGCAAGCCTTCGAGTTCCGTGATGCGACCTTGTAAGACAGTAACCTGTTCGTCAGCGGTCATAGCCACTTCGGCGTTGGCACCTTCGTTCGTTTTCTTGGTGTTGAGCGGCTGGGAGCGCTTGGAACCATCGCGATAGATGGCCACGCACTTCAGCCCCATCTTCCAAGCCTGGACATAAGCGTCACGGATGTCTGCGACCGTTGCTTCCTGCGGCAGGTTGACCGTCTTCGAGATGGCGCCGGAGATGAACGGCTGAGCCGCCGCCATCATCTTGAGGTGAGCCATGTAGCCGATGCTGCGCTTGCCACGGTAGGCTTTGAAGGCGCAGTCGAACACTTCGAGATGCTCAGGCTTCAGTCCGCTCTTGATGGTCTGGCCGTTCTCCTCGACGTCTTCAATGGTGTCAAACTTGTCCACGTGAGCCACGATGGCTTCGACCTCGGCAGTACCATAGCCGAGGCGCTTGAGAGCCTGAGTGACCGTGCGGTTAACAATCTTCAGCATGCCGCCGCCAGCCAAGAGCTTATACTTCACCAGAGCGATGTCGGGTTCCACACCAGTGGTATCGCAATCCATGAGGAAGGCGATGGTGCCGGTGGGGGCGAGTACGGTGACCTGGGCGTTGCGATAACCCTGCTTCTGGCCGATGGCGAGCGCACGATCCCAAGTGTGACGGGCTTCCGTCTTGAGATAGGCGAAATCTTCGCTGGGTTGGATAGACTCTACCGCTTCCCGATGGAGCTTGATGACATCCAGCATGGAATCGATGTTGTCCTTCTTCACCGGCTTGCTGACGCCAGAGCAGCGGGCATCTTTGTAACCCTTGAACGGACTCATGATGCCGGCAATCTTCGCGGACTGCTCGTAAGCGTGACCGGTCATGATGCTGGTAATGGCACCGGCGAGGGCGCGGCCTTCATCCGAGTCATAGGCGAGGCCGTAGCTCATGATGATAGAACCAAGGTTCGCATAGCCGAGACCCAAGGTGCGGAAGATGTGAGAGTTCTCAGCGATCTCTTTCGTCGGGTAGCTGGCGTTGTCCACCAAGATTTCCTGGGCCGTGATGTAGATGCGGACAGCGGCTTTGAAACGGTCCACGTCGAACGTGCCGTTTTCGCGCTTGAACTTCATCAAGTTCAAAGAAGCGAGATTGCATGCTGTGTTGTTCAAGAACACGTACTCGGAACAAGGGTTCGTGGAGTGGATGGGCTCCGTGCCTTTGCAGGTATGCCACTTCTGGATGGCGCCGTCGTATTGCAGTCCAGGGTCGCCGCAGATGTGGGTGCCTTGCGAGATCTTGTTCAGCAGGGTGGAGGCATCCTTCTTTTCCAGAGGCTTGCCGGTCACGCTCTTGGTCATCCATTCCTTACCGGATTCGGCGGCCTGCATGAATTCATCCGAGACGCGGACGGAAAGGTTCTCGTTCTGATACATGACGGAGCCGTAGGCATCGCCATTGTAGGAGCCGTCATAACCTTGCTCGATGAGCGCCCAAGCCTTCTTCTCTTCCTTCTGCTTGGCGTCGATGAACTCTTCGATGTCACCGTGCCAATCACGCAGGGTGTTCATCTTGGCGGCGCGACGGGTCTTGCCACCAGATTTCACCACGTTGGCCACTTGGTCATAGACCTTGAGGAAGGACATCGGACCACTGGGGCGACCGCCGCCGCTCAGCTTTTCCTTGCTGGAACGGATGGGGGAAAGATCGGAACCGGTGCCGGAGCCATACTTGAAGAGCATCGCTTCGCTGTAAGCGAGGTGCATGATGCTTTCCATGTTGTCCTCGACCGCCTGAATGAAGCAGGCGCTGCCTTGGGGATATTCATACTGGGTGGCCGCGCGCTGGGCTTCGCCCTTGGAGCGGTTGTAGTACCAGTTGCCCTTGGCGGAGTTCTTACCCACCCCATACTGATGATACAGGCCAACATTGAACCAGACGGGGGAGTTGAAGGCACCATACTGGTTGATGCCCAGCCAAGTCAGTTCTTGGTAGAAGACTTCGCCGTCTGCTTTGGAGAAATAGCCATCCTTGATACCCCAATCGGCGATGGTACGGGCGACGCGGTGGATGAGCTGCTTGACGGAGGTCTCGCGCTCGGGCGTGTTCATCTCACCATAGAAATACTTGGAGACGACGACCTTAGTGGCGAGTTGCGACCAAGATTTGGGAACTTCGACGTTCTCCTGCTTAAAGATGACCTTGCCGCTGTCATCCGTGATCTCGGCAGTGCGAAAATCCCACTCGATCTGATCGAAGGGATGTTTGCCGGGTGAGCTGAAAACGCGTTCAATAGGCAGTGTCCGACCCTTTTTGGCGGGTTTGGCGGACGACTTGGCCGTGCGGCTGGCGGACACACGGGGGCTGCGCTGCCGGCTTTTGGCCGGAGACGACGACACAACTCCTTCACGGGCGTCGATCATGTGGTATTCCTTTCGGGCTAAATTTGGTTGTGACTGGTGACAAGGGCAAAAGATCAAAAATTCCACCGAAATCAGGGGCCTCATAAACACTTAAGATGTATATGGACCCCTTTCAGTTGGGGAACAATCCGCAACATAACACTACCTGTTGTGGTTACAAGAAATTTTTCGTGAATTTTGCTTAACAGGTTATTAGCCTGTTTAACTCACCCGAAATGTCCGTAATATCGGTTGTTTTGCCTAGTTATTCACCGCTGTGAACAAGAGTTTTGGGATTAACCAACGTAGGGGTGGTTGAAAAGTTATCTGACAGCGACATCTACCACTGGTGGTAGTGGGAGACTGGGTTTTGAGGGCAAGATTTGGTGGAAATAACGGGAAAGCCGTCTTTCGGTGAGTTTGCCGCTTGCGCCGGGTGCCACACTTCCACACTTTGATGCCGCAATGGCTGAAATGAACGAATCCCCGATGGATCGCCTCTGGCGGGAGTATGAGGGGTATTTTTTGAATTTGGATGATCTGACGCTGGCCCGGTGGCTGGCGCAAACCTTTGGACAGATGGAGGGCAAGGTATGGCGGATGTCGCATCCTTTGGTGGGATCGCTTCGGCTGGCTTGCCAAGCGGGGCATGAACGCGATATCTGGCACAAGCGCCTAGTGGCGATCCCCCGGGCTTGGACGCAGGCGACCTGCTGCCAAGCTCCGCTGCTGCCCATGGTGACACGCGATCTGCTGGAGACCGGGCTGATCTGCCATTCTTGTGGTGAACCTTCGGTGCCGTTTGATGATATCCCAAAGGAATTGCAGGGGCCGCTAAAGGAATGGGCGGAGAAGTATGCCCCGATCCATGCCGTAGCGCATTGGGATGATCGCAAGCGCAAGACGGTGGCAAACTACGACCATGCTTTTGAAGCGGCTGCCGGGGAGGTAGAGAGACTTATGGTCTTTGCCTCGCAAAAGCTCTTGCCTCCATTTCTGGATCATTACCCGGCGGTGGTGCTGGAGGATCAGGATGAGTGCTTGGAGGTAAGACCAGACGATATACGCTTGTAAGACTGTTCTGTGATCACTCGCATCCTGAAATTTACCGGCCGTTGGGTGTTTCGTGGCCTAATCTTGCTGGTCGTTCTGGTGGTGGCGTTGGTGCTGCTCAAGGACCGGATGTTCCAGTCATGGGTGCAAGGTCGCTTGGAAGAGGGGACTGGTCTGACGGTCAGTTTGCAGCATGCGGAGCTGGACATCACGTCAGGTCGGGTGACGTTCTTGGGGCTAAAGCTCTATAACCCGAAAGAGTATGGCGGGACCCCATTCTTGAATTTTGATGAACTGCAGATCGAGATGGATCGATCGGCTTTAAAGAAGCGACAGTTACAATTCAGACTTCTCCATATCGATATGGCCGAGTTGAATATCGTGGAAGACAAGCAGGGGCGGTTGAACCTGCAAGCAATCAAGGAGCAGATCGACCGGCAGCAGAAAAAGTCGTCCAAGCCGGGAAAGGTGGAAGATAACGAGCCGGACTTGCCGTTGGAGTTTGGAGGCATCGACACGTTGCACCTGACGCTCGGGACGGTCCGGAAAATAAATCTGAACTATCCGGACAAACCAGTGGTGACGGATTTGGATATCCGTGATCAGGTGATGACGGACATCAAGACGCAGGAGGATTTTCAGAACAAGGTGTTGCCGGTGTTGCTGCGCGGCGGGGTGGCGGTGGTCTACCAGATATGGATGGATTCCAAGCACCGTCCGACTAACCCGCCTACGCAAGCACCTTGATCCATTTTGTGGGCCTAGGTTTCCCGGCGCAGAATCGTGTCTTTTTGCGCCCACTCAGGATCCGGTTGCGGATAATCCATCGTATAATGCAGGCCGCGGCTTTCGGGACGTTTCAGAGCACAACGCACAATCAAATCGGCAACGGTGGCGATGTTGCGCAGTTCTAGTAGATCGCTGGTAACGATATAGTCCCAATAGAACTCCCGAATCTCATCAAGGATGTTGTCGATACGTTTCTGGGCCCGTTTCAGGCGTTTCGTCGTGCGGACGATACCTACATAATCCCACATCAACCGGCGGATCTCATCCCAGTTATGGCTCACCACGACGAGTTCGTCCGGGTCTTGCGCATCGCCGCGCCGCCATTCGGGTATGTTCAGGTTGATGGAGGGCTCGGGATGCTTTAACAAATGCTCGGCACTGCGGTGGGCGCAGACAAGGCCCTCCAGCAGGGAATTGCTCGCCAACCGGTTGGCGCCATGGAGGCCGGTGCAGGCGACTTCGCCTACGGCATAGAGCCCGGCGATGTCGGTGCGACCTTCTAGATCGGTGACCACGCCACCGCATTGATAATGCGCGGCAGGCACGACCGGGATCGGTTCCTTGGTGATGTCGATGCCGTAAGCCAGACAGTTCGCGTAGATGGTCGGAAAGTGGTCGATGATGAAGCGGGCGGGTTTGTGGGTGATGTCCAGCAGGACGTAATCTGAGCCGGTACGCTTCATCTCATTATCGATCGCGCGGGCGACGATATCGCGCGGAGCGAGCGATTTACGCGCATCATACTTCTCCATGAACTCCTGACCGTCGATCCGTCGCAAGACGCCTCCTTCACCCCGGACAGCTTCCGAGATCAGGAAGGATTTGGCCTTGGGGTGGTAGAGACAGGTCGGGTGGAATTGGACAAACTCCATGTTCGCTATACTTGCGCCGGCCCGGTAAGCCATGGCGGTGCCATCTCCGGTAGCGATGTCGGGATTCGTAGTGTAGAGGTAAACCTTGCCACAACCGCCTGTGGCGAGCAGAACCACCGGGGCGACGAATGTTTCCACGACCCCGGAGGCGCTCAATACATAGGCACCAACACAACGGTTTTGGCCTTCATAACCGAGTTTATTGGTCGTGATGAGGTCGATGGCGAAGTGATTCTCCAAGACCGTGATATTTGGCTCCTTGGCGACAGCAGCGAGCAGGGCACGCTCGATCTCACGGCCGGTGGCGTCTTTGGCGTGGAGGATGCGGCGCTTGGAATGGCCGCCCTCCTTGGTCAGGTCCAGTTCGCGAGCCCCTTGCTTGAAAGGGATTTCGCGATCAGAGAAATTGGCACCCAAAGCGATGAGTTCCTGCACCCGGGCAGGACCTTCCTCAATGATGGTGCGGACGACGGATTCTTTACAAAGGCCAGCCCCGGCATCCAGGGTGTCAGCCACATGCATTTCTACGGAATCCTCTTTGGAAGTGACGGCAGCGATGCCCCCTTGGGCCCAATTGGTATTGGAGTCGGCGCGGTTCTTTTTGGTGATGAGGGCGACGCGCCCGTGGGGAGCAACCTTAAGTGCAAAGGTCAGACCGGCGATGCCGCTTCCGAGCACGAGGTAATCATATTGTCTCATCCGATGGGCTTGATGTAGCGCACCTTGCGACTTTGGGCAAATCCGATTACCAGTCTTTCTCGAGGAAAATGAGGATTAGCGGTTAGCTGCTACGGGCACAGCTTGGGATATCTATTGCTTGTGCTGCAACTGCCGTTCCAGCTCTTTTACCCGGCGAATCAGTTCGGGCAATTGTTGCAGGGCAAGCATCTGGCGCTTGGCCTGCTTGTCTGGTTGGGCGGGGCTGCCCATCCATTTTTCCTTGGCCGGAATATCGTGCATCACCCCGGATTGAGCGGTGATGGTCACTTGATCACCGATCTTGAGATGGCCGGCGAGGCCGACTTGTCCGGCGACCGTGACGTAGTTGCCAAGCTTGGTGCTGCCCGCAATGCCTGTTTGCGAGATGATGATGCAGTGCTCACCGATACTGACGTTGTGCGCGATCTGGACGAGGTTGTCGATTTTCGTGCCCTTGCCGATGACGGTTGGCCCAAGAGCGCCGCGATCGATAGTCACGTTCGCGCCGATTTCCACATCGTCACC
>CAZRGY010000030.1:10364-16524 GCA_964599715.1 uncultured Verrucomicrobiota bacterium
GGCCCGACAAAAGCGGTGGGATCGACTGATGCAGAGGGTTCCACCACGGCAGTCGGATGAATGCCAGGAGCGAAAGTAGGCTCAGGAAAGAAGAGCGGGAGGACGCGTGCGAAGGCCACACGGGCATTACTCACCTTGATGAGCGTTTTCTTGGCGGTCTGGAAATCATCGCCAGATACCAAGATGGCCGAGGCGGCGCTTTGGTCGGCGACGATGAAGTAATCCAGATTTTCTGCGAAAGTCAGATCGCCAGGCTTGGCCATGGAGGCAGGAGCAAAGCCCGTGAGTTGAAGGGCTGGATCGCCGATGACTTGGCCTTGCAATTTTTCAGCGATTTCGGCGGCGGTGAAAGGCATAGCTCTTAGATACCGCGTTCGCTCAGGATTTTGTTTTCCTCACCCAAGACGATGATTTTTGGGGTCCAACCTTTGGCTTC
Organism: uncultured Verrucomicrobiota bacterium; assembly: GCA_964599715.1. Taxonomy (GTDB): domain Bacteria; phylum Verrucomicrobiota; class Verrucomicrobiia; order Limisphaerales; family JAEYXS01; genus JAEYXS01. Next base: position 10,801 of record CAZRGY010000030.1, read on the forward strand.
GCCAGCATCAACCAGAGCGTAGGACATGATGGTGAGGCGGTCGCCGATCTTGCCGAGATGGGCGACGCCGCCGTTCAAAATGATGGCGCCGGAGCCACGCTGACCGGGGATGGCGTATGTCTCAAAGCGCTGGCCGTTGGCCATGTTGCCACAAAGGATCCGCTCGTAGGGCACGATGCCTGCCTTTTCCATGAAATCTTCAGCCACCGTCAAGCTACCCTCGTAGTTGACGTTGGCACCCGTGACTTCCGCCCGATGTATTTTCGATTTTAGCAGGTGAATCTGCATAGCTCTGCTGACCAAGTTTTTAAGTCGTCCGTTGACTTGAAAAACGCGCGTCACTATAAAGGCCGCCATCTCGTATTCAACAACGGACTGAAACCATTTTATAGCATCACTTTACACCATGAGCAGAAAAATTCGATACGGTATGGTGGGCGGCGGACGCGGAGCCTTCATCGGCGCGGTGCACCGCATCGCGGCAAACATTGACGGCCAGATCGAGCTGGTTTGCGGCGCATTCTCCTCTGACCCAGAGCGTTCCAAAGCGAGCGGAGCGGACTTTTTCCTCCCGGCAAACCGTTGCTACGGCACGTTTGAAGAGATGATCAAGGCCGAGGCGAAATTGCCCGAAGGCGAGCGGATGGACTTCGTTTCCATCGTCACGCCGAACCACATGCACTTCCCGCCGGCCAAGATGGCTTTGGAAAATGGGTTCCATGTCTTGAGCGATAAACCGGCTACTTTGAACCTCGCTGAGGCCAAGAAACTGGGCGATATCGTTAAGAAGACCGGGCAACTCTACGGCTTGACCCACAACTACACTGGCTACCCGCTGGTGAAGGAAGCCAAGGCGATGATCGCGGCGGGCAAGCTCGGCAAGATCCGCAAGGTGGTGGTGGAGTATCCGCAAGGCTGGTTGGCCACGCGCATCGAGGCGAGCGGCCAGAAACAGGCGGCGTGGCGCACGGACCCGAAGCGCTCGGGCGCGGCGGGATGCATCGGTTACATCGGAACGCATGCCGAGAACTTGGCGGAATACATCACGGGCTTGGAGATCGAAGAACTCGCCGCGGACATCACGACCTTCGTGAAGGGTCGCGCGCTCGATGACGATGGCAACGTATTGCTGCGTTTCAAGAGTGGTGCCAAGGGCGTGCTGCATAGCTCGCAGATTTCGGTGGGTGAGGAGAACAACCTCAACATCCGTGTCTATGGTGAACTGGGTGGCATCGAATGGCACCAGAAGGAGCCGAATACGATGCTCGTTAAGTGGCTCGACCAGCCGATGCAGGTGTATCGCACGGCAAATGGTTACCTGAGCGATGCCGCGAAGGCTGCCGGCCGGACGCCTCCCGCACATCCAGAGGGGTATCTCGAAGCTTTCGCCAATATCTACAAGAACTTCGCGACCCATATCCGTGCGGTGCAAGCTGGCAAGAAATTGCCGAAGAACGACCTGGCGCTGGATTATCCGAAGATCAGTGATGGCATCCGGGGCATGGCCTTCATCGAAGCTGTCGTGAAGTCCTCCAAGGGCAATGCCAAGTGGATGAAGCTGAAGGTATAAGCGGATTTCAAAGCTGAATCTCAAAGGCGCGGAGGTTCTCCGCGCCTTTTTTGTTTTTTGAGCCGAGGTATTAGTCCAAGGGGACTGAAATAGTATCACTCAAGGAAAAGTCGACAGGGAACGAACTTGCGCAGCTTAGCTGGTTTTGGCGGGCTCCGTTTCAGCGACGGGGGCAGCTGCCACGGTATTCTTGCCGCCGAGAATCTTGAACATGACAACGCCGCAGTCAGGGCAAGTGCCTTTAATGGCCTTACGGCCATTTTTCATGACTTCTTCCACAGCATTGGCGATCTCTTTCTTCGCCTTGCATTTGACGCAGTAGCCCTCAGCCATAAGTCTGTCAGCGTTGCGGTGTTTCGTGTCGTCGTAACGGAGCTTTGGGACTTTACGGAGGGGTAGGCAGGGGGTCAACCCGGAAAAGCTGCGAACCGGAGTGTCCTAAACGGCTGGTATTGCGCGTTTTTGACAAATACCTCGCCACTGAATTGACTCCCGTGGTGGTTCCATTAGGTTTTCGCGCATGATTATCGCACCCTCGCTGCTGGCAGCGAATTTCGGCAAATTCGCCCAGGAGGCCAGCCGCACCGGAAAGGCTGGAGCGGACTGGCTGCATCTGGACGTGATGGATGGGAATTTCGTGCCGAATATCTCCTTCGGCCCGGAGGTGGTGCGTCGTATCAATGAGGCAAGCGAGACCTTTCTGGATGTGCACCTGATGTGCCAGAAACCGGAGATTCTGTTTGATGCTTTTGTCAAGGCCGGGGCGGACCAGATCACCATCCATGTGGAACTGGGGGATAAGGTTGAGGGTTTGATCTGGAAGATCAAATCTTTGGGCAAAAAGGTGGGTTTGGCCGTAAATCCACCGACAAATATCAACCATGCCGAACCTTATCTGAAGCATATCGACCTCTTGCTTGTGATGACGGTGAACCCTGGGTTCGGTGGTCAGGCGTTCATCAGTGAATGTGTGCCGAAGATACAGCAGGCGGCTGCGTGGCGTCGGGAGCGGGGCTTGAAGTACCGTATCGAGGTGGATGGTGGTATCACGTTCCAGACGGCCGCAGAATGTGCCCGGGCAGGAGCGGATGCATTTGTGAGCGGCACCGGGCTCTATGGTCAGCCCAGTCTGCCGAAAGCCATCCGCAAGATGCGGGCATTGGCGATCAAGGCAGGGGTGGAAGGCGAAGACCGTCAGTTAGACCTTTTAGGTTGATCGACTGCTCTAGTGGTTGGAGGTGGAATTGACGTCTACGTGACCGTAAACTCGGTTCCTTTATCGTTGTCTATCAGGCCTTTGGTTTGACTTCTATTGTAAAAAGCCTATCATGAGTTGTGACGGGCTTACTGAGCTTCTTCAGTTAGCGGAACAATCACGTAATTCAACCAGGGAAAGGAACTCATATGAGCAGTGCAGCAGCAGAGAAGGCGATCCAAGATCTCAAGAACGTGGCCGAAGACGCCGAGGAGTTGTTGAAGGAATCCGCCGGAGCCGCAGATGACAAAACCAAAGTGGCCCGGGAAAAACTCATGGCCGCCATGGAGACAGCCAAGGAAACCTGCAAGAAACTCGAGGCCAAGGTGGTGGCGGGTGCCAAGGCAACCGACAAGACCATCCGTGAGCATCCGTATGAGTCCATGTTCATATCATTTGGCGTGGGGGTGCTGGTGGGATATCTCATCTCCCGTAAATCCTCCTGATGAGTGATGAAGGACAGGAACGGCCCAAGGGGCTGTTCGCCTCGCTAAAAGCGCTGGGCGACAGCCTGATTTCGGCCATCCAGACCCGTCTGGAAATTCTTTCTGTAGAATTACAGGAGGAGAAGTGGCGGCTGGTGGAGCTCTTGGTGCTGACGGCAGCGGCCATCTTCTTCAGCGTGGTGGCCGTGGTCGTGCTGACCATCACCATAGTGATGTTGGTGGGGGAAGAGGCGCGGCCATATGTATTACTGGCTTTCAGCGTGCTGTATCTCATGGCTGCGGTGATTTCTTTCCGCGGTATCCGTGACCGGCTGAAGAACCGGCCGATGCCCTTCGCCGGGACGCTCGCCGAATTGAAAAAGGATCGTGAATGTCTGAAATCCCGCAATTAGCCGAGCTGGGTCAGCGCAAACGTATGTTGCTGGCGACTTCCACCTTGGAACGTCAGGTAGTGGCTTTGCGCTGGGAGGAAGCAGAGGCGAGCGCGGTTTGGGTGGAGCAAGGGATCGACATGGCGCGGCAGGTGAAGCCATGGATCAAATTCGGTCTGCCGCTGCTGGCGGTTTTTCGCTGGCGTAAAAAAGGCCTGAAGGCGGGCGCGAAAGAGAGTGTAAAGGGTGTAGGACGCGTGATCAGTTGGGTGCGCCGGGGATTAAGTTTCTGGGCTTTGTTCCAGCAAGTGCGCAAGTCCCAGCGGTGAGCTTTCTCGGGCGAAGCTTGTCTTCGGTTTTCTTCTTCAGCTATCTTCCGGCCATTCTGTTGACGGGAAAGCATTTCCATTTATGGCAGCTATCAAATTTGGCACGGACGGCTGGCGTGCGGTGATCGCCGAAGATTTCACTTTCGAGAACCTTGGCCGGGTTGCCCAAGCCACGGCAGACTACTGGACAGCAAACCCTATCGCGGGCACGAAGAAGGTTGTGGCCATCGGCTATGATCGCCGTTTTCTTTCGGATCAATTCGCGGAGCGGGCGGCGGAGATCATCGCGGGCAATGGCTTCGAGGTCATCCTGAGTGACAGTCCGGTGCCGACGCCTGCGGTGTCCTACGCTGTGAAGCAAGGGAAGTGCATCGGTGGCATCATGCTTACGGCGAGCCACAATCCCGCGATTTTCAATGGATTTAAGCTCAAGGGGCATTTCGGCGGTTCCGCTGAGCCCGCCATGTGCAAGGCGGTGGAGGGCTTGTTGGATAAATCGCCGGTCCAAGCCATCGCGTTGGCTGAGGGGCTCAAATCAAAGAAGATCCGCAAAGTGAATATGCGCCAACCGCTCTACAAAGCGGTGAAGGGATTGGTCGATTTTGAGCTGATCGCGAAATCGAAGCTAAAGTTCGCGCATGAGGCGTTGTTTGGAGTCGGGGCCGGTTGCTTCGATGAATTGCTCGTGGGCACTACGTGCAAGGTCACGACCATCAATGCCGGGCATGATCCATTCTTCGGTGGCATCAATCCTGAGCCCGTGGAGAAGAACTACACTTTTAGTCAGGCCTATCTGAAGAAGCATCCACATGACATTTGCCTGGTGACGGATGGTGATGCGGATCGCGTGGGCGGCATGGATGGAAAGGGGAATTATCTCTCTACGCACAACCTCATCTGCCTGCTGCTGCGGCATTACGTGGTGAATCGCAAAGCGACGGGCAAAGTGGTGAAGGCGCTGACGACGACATCCATGGTGGACAAGATGTGCGCGAAGTATGGCCTGGAGCTGGTGGAAACGGGGGTGGGCTTCAAGTATATCGCTGCGGAGATCATCAAGGGTGATGTGCTGCTGGGTTTTGAGGAAAGCGGTGGCATCGGTTTCCCGGGGCATATCCCAGAGCGTGATGGTATCCTTGCGGGATTGATGCTTTTGGAGATGTTGGCAACCGAAAAGAAGTCAGTGAACAAGCTGCTGGCGACTTTGGAGAAGGAGTATGGGCCGCATCGCTATGCACGCATCGATACGCATTTCCCACTCGAGAAGCGGGCAGCACTGATGGAGTTCTGCGCGAAGAATCCACCGGCGAAGCTGCTAGGCTCGAAACTGAAGGATGTGAAAGCGTTCGATGGCGTGAAGTTCATCGCGGATGATGGCGCGTGGCTGATGCTGCGTGGCTCAGGCACGGAACCCATCTTGCGCATCTACGCGGAAGCAAAATCAGATGAGGCTGCGCAGAAGCTATTGAAGCTTGGAGTGGCGATGACTAAGAAGGTTTAGTCGAGGGCTTGTTTGGGTGAGCCCCGAATATCTAGTGGGTGAAATCGGGAAATGATGAGCCTACAGCTAAGGCTGGTGATATTTGAAGCAAGGGCGGCGTTTGCCCTTTTTCTCGGTGCTTTAATTTTGATGTGGGTAGGGCTGTTGCAAGGAGCTGAAGTCAAATCAACCTCCCAATCTGCGGGTCTGTTTGTCGGCATCGGGAAGTTTGAGTTTCGGGCAGGTTTGGAGAATTTGGAGTATGCCCCGGAT
>CAZRGY010000030.1:16553-16804 GCA_964599715.1 uncultured Verrucomicrobiota bacterium
AGCGCATCGGATGGTGGTAGAATTGAAGATGATTCCGGCGACAAGGACGCAGTTAGTTTTAGGTGGTGATCCAAAATCAGCGCGAGCCCGGAAACAATTGACGGAACTGAAGGCTTTGCAGGTGAAGGTGGTAAAGGGGACGCGCAGTGGTTTTCAGAAAGCGCTGGAGAAGTTTGCAAGACAAACCGAGACGGGCGGATTGGCGGTGATGTCGTTTTCCGGTCATGGATATGAGACGCAAAAGGATGTGT
>CAZRGY010000031.1:0-16644 GCA_964599715.1 uncultured Verrucomicrobiota bacterium
GATTGATGAGCAGATCGGTTTCTTGCGTCGCCTCGGACTGGATGTGCTTGTGGGACCCGGCATCGCTCCCACCACCGGAGTGCGGATGCCCCATTCCACCACGGTTCACATTCCGACCTATCGGGTGGATCTGAAGCGTGAGATCGATCTCATCGAAGAGATTGTGCGCATGTATGGCGTGGACAAGATTCCAGCCACACCTCCCCGTGGAGCGAATGGTTCGCATCCGTATGATGCGGTTCATGATCAATTGGCTGAAGTGCGTCGTATCCTTGTCGGCTTGGGATTGAATGAGGCACAGGGACAGACACTCATCGCAGATAGCGCCGCCAAGTTGGTGACGGTCGGGGATTCTCTGGTGGCCTTGTCTAATCCGCTGAGCAGCGATATGAATGTGCTGCGTCCAAGTCTCTTGCCTGGGTTGTTGGATTCGTTGAGGCACAATGTCAGTCATAAGAATTATGACGTGGCTTTGTTCGAGGTAGGACGGGTGTTTGTGCAGGACGTCGCGACTACCAAAGAAGAACGTCGAGTGGCTATCGCTTTGACTGGCCAGCGAACGCAGAATTTCTGGAGCGGAGAAGATCGTGAGGCGAAGTTTGATGCTTATGATCTTAAAGGTGTGCTGGAGGATTTGCTGGAATCGTTCGGTTTGCGTGGCTTCAGCTTTGCGCGCCGCGACGGCACCACCGATTTGTTCCTTGAATCGGCCACGATTCAACTGGGCAAGCTGCCGCTGGGTGAATTCGGTCAGGTGCTGCCGCCCTTGGCGAAGAAGTATGATTTGCGAGATGCGGTGTTCGTTGCCGAACTGAATCTCGATCAGTTGCTGCAACGTCGTAACCCGGCTCGTTCCTTCAAATCTCTGCCGCAGTTCCCGAGCAGCCGTCGCGATGTGGCGATGCTGGTGCCGGAAGCGACCACACATGACGCTGTGCTGACAGTGGTTCGTCAGGCAAAGCCGGCAAATCTTGAATCAGTCGAGCTGTTTGATGTGTTTCGCGGCAAGAATGTGCCGGAAGGGCATAAGAGTTTGGCGTATGCCTTCACTTATCGAGGCACGGGTAAGACCTTGACGGATGCAGAAGTGAATGGCGCTCATGAAGCGTTGCTGAAGCAATTCGCGGCCAAGTTGAATGCTGTGATGCGTTGATTTACGAGGTGTCGTTTTCTAAAAAGCCGGTCAGGCAGTGATTGCCTGGCCGGCTTTTCGCTTATCGACTGCGCTGCAGCCAGGTCAATGATGGGCGGTCTACGGACTTGGCCAACTCTTCGGCGGTGCTTTTCTCGGCTTGCGAAAGAATTTCTTTGCCGTCGTAGAAGGCAACGAAATCCAACTCGCGATCAGGCTTGTTCCGGTTGTCGGCGTAGTAGCGCAGTAGTTCGGTTGGCGGTAATGTGCGGCGTCCCATCACATCGACCAGTGGGAAATCCAAGTAAGAATCATATGCGCGATAGACAAGCTCGGTGCATACCAGCTTGTCCGTGCTGAAGAAGTCGAATTCGAAATCATAAGGCTTGCCCAGGTGGCTGAAGGCGACGGCGATGGCCTCACGGATCTGCTCTTTGCTCAAGCGCGGGCGCAGAATGGCTGCGGAGTCGGCCACTCCCATGCAGTGTTCCATGGTGGTGATGCGTACTCCGGCTGGAACAGCTTCCAAGATGACATGCTCATGTCCTTCTTCATCCCGCTGTGTGAACTCCTTCCAATGAGGTTTTACCCTTGGATCTTCATCGAGTCCCATGGCCACCAAGTCTTCAACGGTGCCTACGTAGAGAGCCGCATGGGCCCAATAACCAGGCATAAAAGCGCGGGAAAGAAACCAGTTCTGACGTTCGAGCAGAATATCGCCCGGCTTGACCTCTTGTCGCATCTCGACCAATTGACGCGGCAGGATGAGCGCTTGACCGGCGCGGGGCTGCCGGACACGAGTGTCGCCGACCCAAGTGGAGACAGCCGATTGTCCACGATAGATCGCCGCTTTTCCCAAGAATTTGGCTTCCTTGACGGCAGCGAGAAAACTTTCCTGCAGAATCGGAACATTGCTGTCCTGCATCAGGGATTCCGTTTGATGCAATTGGGTGGAAAAAGTCTGATATGGCTCATCTTTTGTCAGGCCGTATTTCTCCAGCTCCGGTTTGAACCTGCGATAATGTTCGAAACCATTGGCCAGGATTTTTTGGTGAGCTGGTTGGCGCAAGTTTTCGCGTACTCGATCGTAAAGTCCGTCAGGTATGTTCCAGCGTGGATCTCCTTCGTTCAATTTTTTGATGATGACGGGGTCATCAGCGAACATATAAACGAATTTGTAAGAATTTTCGTAGAGAGCGGCGCCGCTGGTCAGCATCAATAGGAAGCCTCGCAATCGCAGTTTGTCATCAGCGATCTCAGCGTGACCTTGATAATCCCATAGGATACGCAAGAGCTCAGTGCGATAGCCGATAAGGGATAACTCCAGGCTGCGCACAAGGTCGTCATCGTCTTGATTGTAGAAACTGCGTTTCCCAGATTGAAACTCCTGATTGATGACGATGGTCTTCTTTCCGAGTTCAGCCAGACCGGAAATGACATTGGCAAGGGCTTTCTCGTCTGATTCGATCCGCGCTGTCAAAGCAGCAATTGGAACCAGTCTCAAGTCTGGCCCTTGCTTGGTAAGTTCCGGGAAAGCTTCATTGCGAGTTAGCACCGTCAGCCAGATGAGCAGAAAACTCACGATGCTCAAACCGACGGTCCAGCGCACCGTCCAACGAAACAGCCATAGCCATGAGAATGAGCTTTCGGGTGGTGTTTCTAGCGGGTGTTCACGGTTGAAATCATCGCCCATGGCCTGCAATTCATCTCCCAGACGGTTTTGCTCACTGCGAATGCTCTTCAACCTCTCGCGATGGAATACCGCGAGTATCTGATGCCACCAGAGGTTTGCCGCCTCCATCACTTGCCGCCAGTAGCTCAGCGCATAGATGCCGGCGAAGGGCATGAGCAGGCACCAAACTGTCGCGACATTGCGCAGGAAGTAAGTTTGACCCCAATACCATACGAATGCATACCATGTGATATAGATGGGCAGGCCGAAGGCCATGCGCGCTTGTGCCTGCGTGATGCGTTTCTTGGCGGGGCCGCGGTTGGCAAGCCAGCGCGTCAGCATGAACGGGACTATGTGATGGATGGTGCCAAGCACGGTGGGGATAACGCCCAGGCAAAGTGTGAATGTGCGCCAGAGCAGGAGGGTGGCAAAGCGTGGGCCTTTTAGCCGCATGATCGGCGAACCGGGTGTCAGCCCGATCGCCGCCAGATCGCGATGGTGGCGTAGGATTGCGAAAGCAAGAGTGCGTGAGCGTTTTCTCTCAGCACGATTGAAGTAGTTCATCCCTTCGGCGAACCACTTGCGGCGCTTTAATCCGATGATGGGGTCCTGACCGGGCTGGAACTTGACAGGAGCCAGTGCTTCCAGGTCGCCTAGCAATGGTTCCCATTCGGCTTCCTCCAGGTGAATGATGGCGGCACGCAGTCGGAGATTGATTTCCTCGGTAAGATGCCGGGTGCGTTGGGCGTCTGTTTCGGCATCATCTTTTTTGGCGGAGACGGGGATGGGTTCACCGACTTGGACCCAGATGGAGCTGCGGAACTTTTCTTTACATTCAAAATTGAATCCGATGGGCACTATCACCAAATCTTTTACACCGTTCTCGATTGCCTTAATAGCAATGCGAGCGGCTCCGGAGCGGATTTGTTCCAGATGCAGCTCATCGTGGCTATGGCCTTCCGGAAAGATGCCGATGGCTTCGCCGGTAGCTACGATCTGTGCAGCTTTTTCGATCGACTCCAGATTGCGTCGTACTTGCTTGGCGTCGTCACTGGCACGGTAAGCGGGGACCATCCCCAAGCCACGCAGGAAGTGACCAAGCAGCGGGACTTCAAACAATGGCGCCTTAGTCAGGAAAATCACCGGACGACCTGCAACGATGCCCAACAAAACGGAATCAATCAGGGCATTTGCGTGATTGGCAACAAGGATAACCGGTCCCGTCTTTGGGATGCGGTCACGCCCAGTGATCTCGATGCGGGGGTAGTAAAGACGGATGAGGAAGCGGAGCAGTTGCTGTATAATGATGCAGATAAGTTTCATCCCCGTCAGAGCAGTTGCCAGACCTCGCAAGAGTGCTCCCGTAGCGGCGCTTGGTCAATGCTCCTGACCGGGTAAAGGAAAAAGGCATGCCCTCGCGAGCATGCCTTAAAAGTGCAGGCTGATCAGCTTACTCCCACTCGATGGTGCCCGGCGGCTTGCTGGTGATATCGAACACGCAGCGATTCACGCCTTTGACCTCGTTGATGATCCGGCTCGCCAGTTTCTCGAGCAATTCGTAGGGCAGCTTCACCCAGTCTGCGGTCATGCCGTCCTGTGATTCCACCGCACGAATGGCGATGGTGTAATCATAGGTGCGTTCATCACCCATCACGCCCACGGAGCGCACGGGCAGAAGGACGGCGAAGCTCTGCCAGATCTTGTAGTACCAGCCGGAGCTCTTCATCTCTTCCACCACGATGGCATCGGCATTGCGTAAAATCTCGCAACGGCTTTCGTTCACTTCGCCGAGGATGCGGACCGCAAGACCGGGGCCAGGGAATGGTTGGCGGTAGACGATCTCTTTTGGCACGCCGAGTTCGAGGCCGAGCTGGCGTACCTCATCTTTGAAGAGATGCTTCAACGGCTCGACCAGTTTGAACTTCATATTCTTCGGCAGACCGCCGACGTTATGATGGCTCTTGATCATCGCTGCCGGATTGCCCGCGATGGGGACGGACTCGATGACGTCCGGATAGAGTGTCCCTTGAGCCAAGAATTTGGCTTTGCCGGCCTTCTTGGTCGCAGCATTGAAAACTTCGATGAATGTCTTCCCGATGACCTTGCGTTTGGTCTCCGGATCGGTGATACCTTTCATGCGCTTCATGAAGATCTTGGAGGCATCTTCATACTGCAGCTTGATTTTGAAGCTCTTGGCGAAGACGTCTTGCACCACCTGGGCTTCCTTCGCACGGAGCACGCCGTTATTAACGAAGATACAAGTGAGCTGATCGCCGATGGCCTTGTGGATCAAAGCGGCGGCTACGCTGGAATCTACCCCGCCGGAGAGTCCGAGGATGACATGTTCCTTGCCGACCTGAGCGCGAATCTCCTCGACGGCTTGGTCGATGTAGCTGCGCATTGTCCAGTCCTTGCCGCAACCGCAGATGCCGTGCACGAAATTGCTGATGATCTCTTTGCCCAGAGGGGTGTGAACGACTTCCGGATGAAACTGCAGTCCGTAGAAATGGCGCTTGCGATTCTCGATGGCGGCGTAATCCGAATTCTCCGTAGCGGCGACCGGCTTGAACCCCTCGGGCAGCTTGGTGAGTTTGTCACCGTGAGAATTCCAGACTTGCAGCGTCTTGGGCAATTTCTTGAAGAGCGGGCAGGTCTTGTCTTTGACCGTCAGCGTGCCCTTGCCGTATTCGCGTTTGTCGCCACGCTCCACTTTGCCGCCCAAGAAGTGGCCGAGAAGCTGAACGCCGAAACAGATACCCAAGACGGGGACACCCAAGTCGAAAATACCTTTATCAGGTAGTGGTGCCTTGGCCGAATAAACGCTGGAAGGTCCGCCAGACAGGATCAAGCCGGAGGGTTTCAGTTTGGCGATCTCGGCCGCCGGGGTGTTGAAGGGCAAGATGACAGAATACACATTGCACTCGCGGATACGGCGCGCGATGACTTGTGTGTATTGTGACCCAAAATCAAGGATGACGATCTGTTCGTTCATGAGAACAAGGGCAAAGTGTTTGCCTTCAGCAAAAACGTTTGGCGAGTGAAAAGTAGAGAAATTTACCGATAAAACTGGCCCGACCCTAGGACTTATTTGGGGACGACCTTCACGGTGCCTTTCGCGGCATCGTATTCGAACTTCATATTATACGGCGGAGTAGGGAGTGCCTTCATGGTGCCACTGGTCACCAATTCGTTCAAATCCTTGGGGTTACGGCCTTGTTCCACCTGAAACATGGAGATGGCAGAATTAAGGGAAGCGGTATCCACACCGGCTTCGGATGACTTTTTGGCTTTGGCAACGGTCTTTAAGTAGTCAGTCGGAGCATCAACCGGATTTTGCCCGACCTGCGACTCCGCAGGCTGGGCCGCTGGATCGGTCTGGCCGCACCCGGTCAGGAGGGCGGTGCCGAACAACAATGCGATGACTGATTTGTTCATGGCTCAAAGATACCATTTGGCACACCCTAGGCAAGCTGCAAGCGTGACGGACATAAGGCCTAAATGAGGTGTTTATTTGGCGGTGAGTCGCTGCGCCGCCAATTGACGGGCTTGCTCGACCAAGGGGAGGTCTTGCAACAGATTGGCGAACTTGAACGGGGGCAGGCCACTCTGCGTACGACCCAAGAGATCGCCGGGGCCGCGTAACTCCAAGTCCGCCTCGGCGATGCGGAAGCCATCGGTGGTTTCCTCCATCACTTTCATGCGCTGTTTTGCCTCATCGGTCTTGAGTCTGGCCAGGAGGATGCAATGAGAATCATGAGCGCCGCGCCCGATGCGGCCCCGTAACTGATGTAGCTGGGCCAAGCCGAACTGCTCGGCATTTTCAATGAGCATCACCGTGGCATTGGGCACGTCAACGCCTACCTCGATTACGCTGGTGGCGACGAGGCACTGAAGCTTGTTATCGCGAAAATCTGTCATCACCTTGTCCTTTTCCTCGGAGGACAGGCGACCGTGGAGCAAACCCGCTTTGAACGGAGCTAGGGAGAGGGCTAATTTGTGGAATTCACCTTTGACAGCCTTAACCTCTTTATCTGATTCGTTCTCCTCCACACGAGGGTAGACGATATAAGCCTGCCTCCCCTCGGTGAGTTTCTCCTGAAGGAATGCCAGCACCTGCTTTAGTTTGTCAGGTGTGCGGACGTAAGTGCGGATGCGTCCTCGGTTTCCTGGCATCTGATCAATAACGGAAACATCCAGATCACCGTAAAGCGTCAGGCCCAAGGTGCGCGGGATGGGGGTGGCAGTCATCACGAGCAGGTGAGGATACTTGCCCTTGCGCACAAGTGATTCACGTTGCGATACACCGAACTTGTGCTGCTCATCGATAATGACGAGGCCGACCATCTCCTGCCGAAAGGCATCCTGCACCAGAGCATGTGTGCCGATGATGAGGCAGGGGCGATCATGGGAGAAGAATGACTTCCGGCTCCCGGATTGGAATTCCACGGGGATACGTAAAGGCTCAAACCAGCGTTGGAAATTTCGGAAATGTTGCTCGGCCAGGATCTCCGTGGGAGCCATGAGCAGCACAGTGTAACCGCTCTCAATGGTCATCAAGGCGGAGCAGGCGGCCACCGCCGTCTTGCCGGCACCAACATCTCCTTGCAGCAATCGGCGCATGGGATGCTCTCCCCCCATGTCCTGACGTATCTCACGTAATACCTTGGTCTGGCCGTCCGTGAGCTTGAAGCCAAGCTGCGCGAGAAAGGGTTTGATCAAGTGATTGTCTCCGGCACAGGGCAGGGCTACGGCATTCAATTCCAAACGGCGTCGGCGTCCTTGAATCTCCTGTTGCAAAGCGATGAGTTCGTTCAAGGCGAGCCGCTTGCGGGCGATATCTGTATCCTCCCGCTCCTCGGGGAAATGGAGCATGTGAAGGGCGTTGCTGAAATCTGGATAACCAGCCTGAGCGGCTTCAGGAAATGGATCAATGAGCGCGGGTTCGTATTGTTCCAAGGTACGCGAGATCAGCGAGCGGATCCAGCGTTGGGGCAAACCCTCAGTAAGCGGGTAGATTGGAACGATACGGTTCAGGTGGATGGACACTTCTTCACCGGGATCGATGACTTCCGTTTCCGGATGGTCCATGGTGCGTGGCTTGAGTGAGTTCGGCTTGCCGTAAACCATCACATCATCGCCCTGCTTAAAGTAATTCTGCATGAACGGGAGATTCCACCAGCGGCAATGCAGGCGGGCGGTGCCGTCATCGACCACCAGTTCAAAGACCGACTTGCGGCTTCGACCAAAGGTATTCAACCCCATGGTAACGACTTTGCCTCGCACGGTGGATGGGGCATCGAGGGTGAGGTCGATTATGGATAGGAAATGACGGCGGTCTTCGTAGCGTCGGGGACGATGATGCAGCAGATCTTGAGCGGTATAGATGCCCAACCGGTGCAATTGCGCCGCCCGCTCATGGCCAACCCCGTACAGGCTTTTGACCGAGGTCTTCAGATTGAGCAACGCGTCCGGCATAGGAGAGATTTAGCGTGCAAGTCCGTGGGAACCAAGCCGGAAGAGAAATGAGACGCTAGACCGTCCGGTCAATTTGACAGGTAAATGGCCTTGGCAGGGGGGCTCGGTTTTGGTTAGCTCCCGGCCTGAATGAGAAAGCTCCTGTGGCTGGTTTTATCGGTTCTGGCATTGGTCGTGACTCAAGCGGGTCGCGCGGCTGAAGCCGATGAACCTAATTGGGAATTTGAATCACTGACGGATAAAGGCGAATTTGTCTACGATTTCGTCAACGGCACCGCATCGACAGACAAGGGCGGGCGTGTAAAACGCGGGCCGACGGTGCTGACTGCGAACCGGCTGAGCATCAATCAAAAGACGGGCTGGGCCACGGCTGAAGGGGCGGTGACCTTGGAGCATGAGGGGGCGATGTGGAAGGGAGAGAAGATCGAGTATAACTTCCAAACCAAGCAGATGAAGGCGGAGGAATTCCGCACGGGTTACAATCCGTTTTACGCGAGTGGTTTTGCCTTGGCCGGGGATGGTACCAATGAGGTCTACACGGCGTATTACGGTACGCTGACCACGGATGATGTCGCGGATCCCGGCTACAAGATCAAAGCCAAGTCGTTGACCATTGTTCCCGGTAAATATATCGAGGCGAAAAGCGCCACTGTTTATCTCGGTGATGTGCCGGTCTTTTACTGGCCTTATTACAAACGGCATCTGGACCGGCATCCGAACAACATCGTGCTGACTCCGGGCTTCCGCAGCTTGGATGGTCCTTATCTGCTTACGACCTACAACTGGTATGCGAATACCAATTTGGATGGGTCAATCCATTTGGACTACCGACAGAAGCGCGGTGTGGGTGGTGGTCCTGATTTTAAATACAACCTCGGCAAATTTGGTTTAGGTGAGTTCAAATACTACGCCACCCGCGATGACGATCCTCGCCTTGGGGCCATCAATCAGCCGTTGAGTGATTTCCGCGATCGCATCGCGTTCAATCACCAGGTGAACATCCGCTCGAACTTCTTCGCCCAAGCTTCCGTCCGCTTGCAGAGTGATGAGTTTGTTATCCGAGATTTCTTCGAGACCGAATATGAGCAGAACATCCAGCCGAGTTCGTTTCTGGAGAGCGCTTACTTCTGGCGGAACTTCAGCTTGGGTGTTTATGCCCAGCCGCAGGTGAATGATTTCTTCGATACGGTGGAGCGCCTGCCGGAGATCAAGCTCACCGGGCTGCGTCAGCAACTGGGAGTTTCTCCGATCTTTTATGAGAGCGAGAGCTCGGCCGGTTATTATCGTCGTCAATTCGGTCATAACCTTTTTCCTGAATTTTCAGCATCGCGGGCGGATACTTATCATCAGCTGACTTTGCCCCAGACTTTTTTCGGGTGGCTCAACTTCACCCCACGCGTGGGTGGAAGGTTCACTCACTATTCGGAAACCGAAGGACTTGGCACCACGCTTACAGAGGAGAATCGCGGGGTCTTCAACACCGGTGCCGAGTTGTCCTTTAAGATGTCGCGCTTGTGGAAAGATTCGCAGAACAAGTTTTTCCAGGTGGATGGTTTGCGCCATATCTTGGAGCCATCTGTGAATTACGTCTATGTGCCGACGCCGAATGTCGAACCGCGTGAATTGCCACAGTTCGACTATCTGCAGCCTAGCTTCCGCCTGACGCCCATCGAGTTCCCGGACTTCAATTCCGTGGACGCCATCGACGCGCAGAACGTTTTTCGGTTTGGTTTGCGCAATAAGCTGCAGACCAAGCGCGATGGCCAGATTGAGAACTTGGTGAACTGGGCGGTCTACACCGACTGGCGTCTGAATCCACGCACCGGACAAGGGACTTTTGCCGATCTCTTCTCAGACATGGACCTCAAGCCGCGTAACTGGCTGGTCTTGAATTCTGAACTGCGTTACTCGCTGGACAATGGATGGTTCCGGCAGGCGTATCACACGGCGACATTCAAGCCAGGCAGTCGCTGGAGCTTGAGCTTGGGCCATCGCTATTTGCGTGATGATCCGGCGTTATTGGGACCAAATAGCGGCCATAATCTTTTGAGCAGTGTTTTCTACTACCGGGTGAATGAGAACTGGGCGGCCCGCATCTCGCATCATTTCGAAGCGCGTGACGGCACTTTGGAAGAGCAGTATTACACCCTTTACCGGGATATGCGGAGCTGGACATCCGCGATCACCTTCCGGGTACGCCAAGGCCGTTTCGGTCAGCAGGATGATTACACCATCGCCGTCACTTTCTCCCTCAAGGCATTCCCGCGCTTCGGGTTGGGTAGCGATGATGTTACTCCCTCGTATCTGATCGGCGGCTAAGTTGGATCTGTTAGAGGTGCAACTTGGTTTTTCTGCTGACGTAGGATAGATTGCCTGCGTGATTTCCATGTCTCGCCATTGCTTCTTCATTTTATTTCTGACGGCTTGGTGTGTCGGCCTGACGCCACTTGGCGCAGTGGTGTATGAGGTCGGGCCGGGCAAGAGTTTGGCGGAAGTAGAAGATGTGCCATGGGAGGCGCTGAATGCTGGTGACGTCGTGAAAATCCATAGGCGTGACATAGCTTACCATAGCAAGTGGGTGATCTGCCGTCAGGGAGCGGAAGGGAATCCCATCGTGATACAAGGAGTTCCTGATGCAAAGGGGCAATTGCCAGTGATCGATGGACGGAATGCGGTCACGCGGAAGGAATTGAATTTCTGGAGCGAGACGAGAGCGGTCATCAAGATCGGTGGGGCAAATAAACCTGACGACACAATGCCGCAGCATATCGTGTTGGAAAACTTGGAGATAAGGAGCGGGCGTCCTCCATTTGTCTTCACTGGGAGGAATGGTCAGGCTGCCTATGATAAAAATGCCGCTGCCATATTCATCGAAAAAGGTGAGCATATCATCATCCGCAATTGTGTGATGCGTGATAGTGGGAACGGCTTTTTTACCAGTTATCAGGCCAAAAACATCCTCGTGGAAAAATGTCATATCTACGATAACGGCATCGAGGGCAGTATCTACGAGCATAACAGTTACACCGCCGCTCAGGGAATAACCTTTCAATTCAATCACTACGGTCCTTTGCGGGCAGGTTGTCCCGGGAACAACTTGAAGGATCGTTCGGCCGGTCTGGTGGTGCGCTATAATTGGATAGAGGGTGGCAATCGCCAGTTGGATCTGGTGGATGCTACGGACAGCCCGATCTTACGTGACGACCCGCGCTATCGTGCCACTTGGGTTTATGGCAATTTGCTGTTGGAGCGTGAAGGTGATGGTAATAGCCAGATAGTCCATTACGGCGGGGACAGCGGGAAGACCGCGTGGTACCGGCAGGGCACGCTTTACTTCTACAACAATACTGTGGTTTCCACTCGTTCGAGTCCTACAATGCTCTTTCGTCTCTCCGCTGGGTCTGAGCAAGTGGATTGCCGAAACAATATCGTGTATGTGGCAGGTAGTGGCCGGAATCTGGCGATACTGGATGGTCGGGGAACGGTGGCGCTGCGAAATTGCTGGTTCAAGACAGGATGGATTGCCGCCCGTGGTTTGTTAAAGGGTAGCATCTCTGGTCAGGAGACATGCCTGTCTGGTGAGGAACCCGGTTTTGTAAATCTTTCACAGCAAGATTATCGACTCAAATCAGGAGCGGCTACGGCAACTGCTGGAGCTGTATGGCCGAAAGGCGCGCACACGTTGGATATGGAGTATCTGCCTCATCAACAAGCTCGTGAGCTTTCAGTAGGGCCATCGCTTTTCATCGGTGCGAAACCTGCGGTAAAATAGAAAGGCCGGACACCAATCCCTGATGTCCGGCACCTTGTTCGAAACTTTTCGCGACTTAACTTATGTGACGAACTCCAGCTCTGGAGCCTTCGGAATCAGCCCCATCTTGTGAGCGCGAGTCAGGAAGCGGCGGATGGATTCGCGGCCTTTGTCGCCGTAATCAAGCGTCCAGTGGTTGACATACATACCCACGAACTTGTCCGCCAAATCCGTGCCCATATCACGGGCGTATTGTAGCGCGTGCTGCACCGCCTCGGGCCGATGATCCAGGCTGAACTGGATGCTCTGTGTCAGGATATTCGAGATGATGGAGCGGATTTCGGGAGCGAACCTTTTATGGATGACATTGCCGCCCAAGGGGAGGGGAAGACCTTCGTTCTCTTGCCCCCACCAGACACCCAAATCTTCACAGACGACCAACCCCTCATTCGCATAGGTCAACTGACCTTCATGGATGATAAGCCCGACATCGGCCTGACCGGACCGGACGGTCTGAAAAATCTGATCGAACGGGACAACGATGTAATTGAAATCTTTCGCCGGGATGCCGAGCCAAAGTTGCAAGGCGAGAAACGCACTGGTCATCGTGCCAGGCACGGCAATCTTGAGTTTGGCGATCTCGGCTTTGGAATACTTCTGTTTGGCTACGAGCATCGGGCCGTAGCCATCACCCATGCTGGCGCCGCTGGGGAGCAGGGCGTATTGGTCGCATACGTAAGCGTAGGCATGGATACTGATGGCCGAGATATCCAGTTCACCGCGGGTGGCGCGCTCGTTCAGGGTCTGGATGTCCTGCAGGATGTGCTCAAACTGATAGCCGTGGCTGTCGATCAAATCTTTCGCCAAGGCGTAGAACATGAAGGCGTCATCTGGGTCCGGCGAATGCCCCAAGGTTAAACTGCGTTTTTCCATAAAGTAGATAGATTCTTGAACAGGTTGGGCCATTGTCGAATCAAAAGTCAGCAAATGAGCATGATTAGCAGCACAAATGGCTTGGAATCAGTGGTTTTCACTCGCCAATGAGGGGTGAAATTTGTCACGCTTGCTCCAGCGAATAACACCATGTGGCAATACATAGCGAAACGTATCCTGCACCTTATCCCATTGTTGTTCGGGGTTTCGTTGCTGACGTATATGCTGATGTGGATGACACCCGGTAGCTTCTACGACAATCTTAAGCAAAATCCCCAGATATCACCGGAAAAGATCAAGGAGCTGGAAGCCAAGCGGCACATCAATGAGCCTTTTTACGTAGCCTATTCCTACTGGTTGCTGAACGCGGTCAAAGGCGATTTGGGCTATTCGCTGGCCTATAAGATGGATGCCAGCAAACTGATTTCCACCCGGTTGTTAAACACCTTCTTGCTTTCCTTTTTTGCGACCGTCTTGGCATGGGCCATTGCCATCCCGATGGGCATCATGGCAGCAGTGAACAAGGACTCCATCGCCGATCGGGCGCTTTCCTCAATCGCCTTTATGGGGTTATCTATCCCAGAAGTGCTGCTCGCCTTGCTGGCTTTGATGCTGGCTGCGTTTACCGGCTGGTTTCCGGTCGGTGGATCGCAAAGCCCGATGTATGACCTGATGGAGCCGGGTGAGAAATTCTGGAACCGGTTGCATCATCTGATCTTGCCGACACTGGTCTTGGCGGCAAGTTCACTGGCGGGCATCATGCGGTATATGCGGTCTAACCTATTGGATACCTTGCGGGCGGAATTCGTCACCACGGCAAGGGCCACGGGCATGGCGGAAGGCTGGGTGATCTACAAGCATGCGCTGCGCAATGCCATCAATCCGTTGCTGACCATTTTCGGTTATTCCCTTGCAGGTCTGTTGAGTGGGGCCTTCATCGTGGAGAATGTGATGGCCTGGCCGGGATTGGGGCGCTTGACCATCGAGGCCATCACTTCAAAAGATTATGAATTGGTGGTGGCGACTGTGGTGATGGCCACAGCGTTGCTCGTCATCGGCAACTTCATAGCCGACTTGCTGCTGGCCTGGAGTGATCCACGTATCCGGTTGAAATAAGAATGGCCGAGACTACCACCAACGTTACTGCTAGGACCGATGAAGACATCGTGAATCTGTCTCCATGGCAGATCATGTGGCGGCGCTTGAGGCAGCGGAAACTGGCGATGGCAGGAGCGGTAGTGTTGCTCATTCTCTACTTTGTAGCGGCTCTGGCCGGTTTTTTTGCTCCCTATGGTTATGAGCGACAAGATCGGGACCGGTTCTTTCATCCGCCTACCAAAATCAGCTTTGATGGTTTGCGCCCAGTGATGGCTCGGTATCATCTGACGGAGCCAGGCAGTTTCAAGTATGAACCGGTGGCAGATGATCGGAAGCCGATCGGATTATTCGTGCAGGGGGAGAAGTACAAACTGCTAGGATTGATCCCTTCTACGACCCACCTGTTCGGAACGGGTGATGAAGCTTACCCCATCTATCTTTTGGGAACGGATCAATATGGTCGGGATATCTTTTCACGGATGCTGTATGGATCACAGATATCCCTCTCCATCGGACTGATCGGCATCATCTTATCCTATAGCATCGGAGTATTTGTCGGTGCCGCTTCCGGGTATTACGGCGGCAAAGTGGATACGCTTATCATGCGGTTGTGTGAACTGATCATGTCGATTCCGGGGCTGTATCTGATATTGGCTTTGCGCGCGACTTTCCCCTCCAACTTGACCTCAGTGCAGATGTATCTCTTGATTGTCGTCATCCTCAGCTTTGTTGGGTGGGCCAGCACTGCCCGGGTGATCCGGGGAATGGCTTTGTCATTGCGAGAGCGTCAATATGTCCTGGCTGCTCGCGCGTTGGGACAATCCAACTTGCAGATCATCATCAAGCATATCATCCCGGGAACCTTCTCATACCTCATTGTGGGAGCTACCCTGAGCATACCGTATTACATCTTGGGTGAGGTGGTGTTGAGCTATCTCACCGTAGGTATCCAGGAGCCCGAAGCGAGTTGGGGGAATATGCTGAATGCCGCCCAAAATACCGAATATTTGCGCAACTATCCCTGGTTGCTGGCCCCAGGTGCCGCGATATTTATTACGGTTCTGGCTTTCAACTTCCTCGGCGATGGCTTAAGAGACGCCGTAGATACCAAGAGTGCATAGACCATGCCCCTGCTCGAAATCAAAAATCTGAAGCTGGACTTCAAGCAAGGCGACAAAATGTTGCGTGCTGTGGACGGCGTGTCCTTCAGCATGGAAGCAGGCGAGACTGTGTGTCTTGTGGGGGAAAGCGGTTGCGGTAAAAGTGTCACTGCTTTGTCCATCGCCCGTTTGGTGCCGACCCCGCCCGCGATCTACCCTGAAGGGGAGATAATGCTGAATGGGAGCGATGTTTTGAAGATGGGCAAGAACGAGTTGCGCTCCATCCGAGGCGGGATAGTCAGCTATATTTTCCAAGATCCCAGTGCGTCACTGAATCCGGTCTTCCGTGTGGGGAACCAGATCAAGGAATCACTCAAACTGCACCGGCCGCAAGCGGCGACTGACGATGAAGTCATCCGGTTGCTAAAGTTGGTGGGGATACCGGCTCCAGAGTCACGTATCCGCGATTATCCGCATCAGATGTCCGGTGGCATGCAGCAGCGAGTCATGATCGCCATGGCCTTGGCCTCCGAGCCCAAGCTGTTGGTGGCGGATGAGCCTACGACGGCATTGGACGTCACCATCCAGGCGCAGATCATGGAGCTGTTGCTGGACCTCAAGAAGCGCTTGGGGATGAGCATCCTGCTGATCACTCACAACTTGGGGATTGTGGGCGACATCGCCGACCGTCTGGCGGTGATGTATGCCGGGCAAATCGTGGAGATGGCCCCGGCGAATCAAATGCTGAAGCGGCCATTGCATCCCTATACCCGGTCGTTGATGGGCTCGGTCCCCAAGCTCGGGCATGAGTTGGAGCGGTTGAACGCGATTCCGGGCAATGTACCGAGCATTGGGTTTATGCCTACCGGTTGTCGGTTTCATCCGCGCTGTCCGATGGCGAAAAGTGACTGTTCGCAAAAGGTGCCGGAGTTGATCCAAGTAGAGCCGGGACACTGGGTGCGGTGTCCATACTGGAGTGAATCGTGAGCTTGCTCGAAGTTAAAAATCTCAAAGTCCATTTCCCGGTCAAACACGGGCTGTTCAGCCGTGTGAAAGCGCATGTCAAAGCCGTGGATGATGTGAGCCTGACTGTGGAGTTGGGTGAGACCGTGGGGTTGGTGGGGGAAAGTGGTTGTGGCAAGACAACCTTGGGGCGGGCTATCATCCGCTTGCTAGACCCAACGGCTGGACAGGTGCTGTTCAACGGTGAAGATATCACCAAATTTACGCAGGGTGAGTTGCGTAGCCGTCGTCGGCAGTTCCAGATGATTTTTCAAGACCCTTATGGGTCATTGAATCCGCGCATGACGATCGGCCAGATCATCGGAGAGGCCATCGATATCCATAATCTGGCACCGACTCCTGATGCCCGGCGTGAGCGTATTTCCAATTTGTTGAAAGACGTCGGGCTGGATGCGCGATATGCAGACCGTTATCCGCATGAGTTCAGCGGTGGTCAAAGGCAGCGTATCGGTATCGCCCG
>CAZRGY010000032.1:0-6184 GCA_964599715.1 uncultured Verrucomicrobiota bacterium
TTTGTCGAAAAGGCGGCAAACATCTCACGCTATCCGGTCCCCTACCCATCCGCCGCCAGCAAGAAGGGGTTGCAGGTTCAGATGGTGGATGACGCCCTCTCACTTGGCATCAAGCACGCCACCTTCAATCTCAACCTTGGCGCACTGATTGATCCCTCCAAGCAAGCGGGCAATTACACCTGGAAAATGGACGGCGAAACCTTCCACTTCAATCGGGCGTATCTGGACAGCTTGCGCATCAAGCAACTCAGCGACGCCGGGGTCAATGTCAGTTTGATTCTGCTGGTATCACCCAATAACGACCCCGCCCGCAACATGCTGTTGCATCCTTGGTATGATAGCAGTGCCCCGAACCGGCTAGGCGCCTTCAATGTCCGCACCGCAGATGGTGTGAAATGGCTGAAAGCCGTGATGGAATTTCTTGCCGACCGCTACTCTCGTCCCGATGGAGCCAACGGGAATGTTTGGGGATATATCGTCGGCAACGAGGTGAACTCACATTGGCACTGGTATAATTTAGGAAATACCCGGCAAAGTTTGGTCGCGCAGGAATATGAAGCCGCTGTCCGCCTCATCAATACGGCTGTCCGCAAATTCTCTCCCTCAGCCCGGGTTTACCTTTCCCTGGAACATCATTGGAACATCGCCTATCAGCGTAATTTGTTTCACACCTGTCCTGGGCGCAGCTTGGTTGAAGATTTCAACCGCTACGCCCAGATGGGCGGCAACTACGATTGGCATATCGCCTTTCATCCTTATCCCGAGAACCTCACCAACCCCCGCACGTGGGAAGACACCTCAGCCACCTTCACTCCAGACACACCGCGCATCACCTTTCGCAATTTGCATCTGCTGCCCGCCTTCCTCGCGCAACCCGATATGCGCTTCAACGGCCAGCCCCGCCGCATCATCCTTTCAGAGCAGGGTTTCAATTCCAAAGGCACCTTGGATAGTGAACTCGAACAAGCGGCTGCTTATTGCTACGCTTACCGTAAAGTCGAAGCCATCGTCGGCATCGATTCGTTCATCTATCATCGTCATGTCGACCATTCCAAGGAAGGCGGCTTGAACCTTGGACTATGGCGTCGGCAACCAAACAGCATCAGCAATCCCGATACACAAAAGCCCATCTATCGGGTATTTGAAACTGCGGATACACCAGAATGGCCGCAAACCTTCGATTTTGCCCGCTCCATCATCGGCATCACCCGCTGGGAAGAGATACTGAGCAAGTAGTCAATAAGGCTGCTGGTTTTTCGGTTTCAACCAGAGCGGCATTTGCTAAGCTTTAAACTATAACCATGAAGCTGCGCGCGTTCTTATTCACCGCCTTGTTCCTTGCCTTGCCACTTTTTGCGGCTGACAAGCCAAACGTCCTGTTTATCGCGATCGATGATTTGCGACCTGAATTGGGCAGCTATGGCGAACGGCACATGGTCACGCCGAATCTTGACCGGCTCGCCGCCCAAGGGCGCCTTTTCCGGCATCACTATGTGCAGGTGCCTACCTGCGGAGCTTCCCGCTACGCCTTGCTCACCGGCCGATATCCCCAGCAACCAGCGGCCATAGGCAACAACGCTTTCGCCTTGGCCCCCAAGACCGCTCCCACCACTGCCTATTCCCTGCCCATGCTCTTCAAGCAAAACGGCTATGAAACCGTCAGTTTGGGCAAGATCACCCACAGTCCGGATGGTTTGAAAGGTGATGACAAGAAAGTGGAACGCGTGAATGAGCCGGAGTTGCCTTTTTCCTGGAGCACACTTTGGGGACCTGCGGGCCCTTGGCAAGATTCTTGGCGCGCCTTCTTCGGTTATGCCGGCGGCAAGACCAGAGACCGCAAGACCACGCCGGCATTCGAGCATGTGGATGTGCCGGACAATGGCTACCCCGATGGGCTGACCGCCGAGGAAACCATCCGCCAGCTCAACCGGCTGAAAGACCGCCCCTTCTTCCTCGCCGTGGGATTCTTCAAGCCGCACCTTCCCTTCAATGCCCCCAAAAAGTATTGGGACCTTTACGATCCCGCCAAGCTGCCCGCCATTCCTAGCATGGAAACTCCTGCTGGAGTGAACCCCAAGATCAGTCTACACAAAGGCGGAGAGCTGTTCGGCCAGTATGCTTTCAACGGCACGAAGTATCCGGACGCTGACGCCGCCCGCGCTGCTGATTTACGCCACTCGTATTATGCCGCTGTCAGTTATGCGGATGCCCAAGTCGGCCGCGTGCTGGCGGAATTAGATCGCCTTGGCCTGAGCCAGAACACCATCGTCGTGGTCTGGGGTGATCACGGCTGGCATCTTGGTGATAACGGCATCTGGGGAAAACACACCTTGCACGAACGCGCCTTGCGCAGCGCCCTCATCATCCGCACTCCGGATATGAAAGCCCCCGGCAAGACCACCGATGCTGTTGTTGAGACCGTTGACCTCTTTCCCACACTTGCTGCTCTGGCCGGCCTTTCTAAGCCGGAGCAATTGGACGGAAACAATCTGCTCCCTTTACTGGAAAACCCCTCGGTGTCTTGGTCGGAAAACGCCCGCAGTTTCTGGCGCAATGCCGGCAACACTGGTCAGAGTATCCGCACTGACCGCTATCGCTTCACCCGTTGGATCAATGACAAATCCAAGGAGGTCGTACAGGTGGAGCTATACGACCACCAAACAGACCCGCAGGAGACGATCAACATCGCCGCCGAGAAACCGGATCTCGTGAGGGCGCTTACGGCAAAACTCCTCACCCTGCCGTAGTGATTTATTTTTTCTTCAGGTGTTTATCGAAAAAGCCGATCACTACCGGCCTCAAATCACGCTGCTTCGGCTGGAGATGAAACGTGTGGGGAGCCTCGGGAATGATGATCAGTTCATGCTTCGTGCCGGCCTTCTTCAACTTTTCGGCAAACATTTCCGATTGGCGATAGTCCACCGTCTTGTCCCCGGTCCCGTGCAAGATCAGCACCGGCGGATCGTTCTTATCGGCATAGGTGCTGGGTGTGGCTTGCTTGTATAGCTCGGGTGCTTCCTGACGCGATTTGCGCAAGGCCATAATGTCTTTGTATTCCATCAGTTCAGCCGGACCGTAAAGATCTACGACACACTGGATACGGCAGGAGAACTCGCCATACGGTCCCTTCGGATCCAATCCATCCTTGGCCTCTGTCAGGGCCAACATGGACACCAGATGGCCACCCGCCGAACCGCCGATCGCCCCGATGTGCTCGGGGTCAATCTGCAAGCGCTCCGCATTTTTGCGCAACCAACGCACCGCTGTCTTGCAATCATACAGATTCTGCGGCCAGACCACATTCGTGCCCTTTTTATCAGCGAGCACATAATTGATGCTCATCGCCACGTAGCCGTTCAGCGCGAGATTCGTGCCGATGTTTTGTTCACGCGACGCATACTTATCGCCACCACTCCAGCCACCTCCATGCACGATCACGACGGCAGGAACGCGTTTGCCTTTTGGTATCTCTGCCGGGAGATACAGATCCGCCTTTTCCTTTCGACCCGGCTCAAGATATTCCACGTTCTTTTCCAAACGGTATCCTTGGGCATGGAGCAACGAAGTCCAGCCAACCAAAGCAAGCAGCGCTAGCCGATGTAAGATGTGGTGCATGTGTGAAAAAGAATCTCCGTTATCTGCTCAAAAAAGACCAGTCGAAACAAATGTAGGTTGTGTTTGAATAAGCGGAAATCCGTTCTCGTCCGCTCTAGTTTTCTCGTTCCTCCAGTCAGTATCTGCGAAGATGCATCCCGCCTGTTTTCTTTTAATCAGTCTGAGCTTTTGCTAAGCGCACAACCCGTCTTCAACTGTTCATTTTGGAGTTATTTAAGCTATTTTTCACTATTTCCCGGGTTGGTATGTCGATTGCTATGGGGGCATGGGCAGCAATTTTGTCCATGCCGTAAAACCTAAATTGAACTAGTCGTATGAAACCCTCCCTCCACCGTCTGCGCCATCCTCAGTTCCGTGTCGGTGCCTTCACCCTCATAGAACTGTTGGTAGTAATCGCGATCATCGCCATTCTCGCCAGCATGCTTCTGCCGGCGCTTTCCAAGGCGAAGATGAAAGCCCAAGCCACCAAATGCCTGAACAATCTGAAACAGGTCGGCATCGCCAGTGCCATGTACACCGGCGACAACAAGGAGAAGTTGCCCTATGGCACCATCCGCAGCATTTTTGCCAGCGGCTCCACCCGGGATTGGACTTGGGATGATTTGCTCCATGGTTACATGGGTGGAACTTTCACGTGGGCAGAACTGGCCAACTCCCCCATCTACAAAGTCACCAACTCAATGCAGATCGCCATCTGCCCGTCAGATACCGCGGTGAACGGTTGGTCTTACGGCGCTAAACGCTCCTACGCCATGCCACGTCATCAGCAGGGAGTGACAGATTCATCCACCTTCGATACCGCTGCCAACACTTGGCCGCCCAACCCGGCCAATCGTTGCGGCGTAGGTCTCTATTGGGTAACGAGCGGCTCTGGTCCGGGACGCAACTGGAACACGGCCGACGTAACCGATGACGCCACCAAACCATTCCCCCGCAATCAACGGGCGGTGAGCGCCAACCTGCTTCAATCACCCAGCGAAACGATTCTCCTCACTGAGTTTGTCAACACCGGCAGCTACCAGGGCTATCAACTCGGCTCCGTCATCCTCTCGGCCTCCTATCAAGTTGGCGGTACCAACAACACCAGCGGGGTCATGACCGGTTCATTTCACAACAAGATGCTGAATTATCTCATGGCTGACGGCCGGGTAGAAAACCTCTCAATGGAGGCAACCCTAGGCAAAACAAATGTGAACCTCACCAAACAAACCGGCATGTGGACCATTTCCGCCCTAGACTGATTGATCGATTAACCTCTTCTGACGTTTAGATGTATGAAAAATCAATTACTCCTCTCCTTACCCCTGATCGCCCTCGGCTTGCTTGGCACTGGC
Organism: uncultured Verrucomicrobiota bacterium; assembly: GCA_964599715.1. Lineage (GTDB taxonomy): Bacteria > Verrucomicrobiota > Verrucomicrobiia > Limisphaerales > JAEYXS01 > JAEYXS01. The sequence goes on from CAZRGY010000032.1 coordinate 4,950, forward strand.
TGCTCAGACCCGTTACTGGACGAACCATTGGCTGCCCCACCTCCTCAACTGGAGAACGCTGATATGGGCAGCGTCATCGCACCAGGAAAGCCGCCTGTTGCATTACCTCCGGGCATGGTCGCAGCACCCGTCCCTGCTGCCGAAAACAATCCTATACCGGAAGCGGTTGCCACCGAGCAAACCCTCCACACTTTGAATATGTTTCTTTTGGAGTATCAGGCTGGTGGTGGACACATCCCCGCCACTGTTGACGAGATGGTCAGCCTGAAAATCGTCCCCAAGATACCCCCTCCGCCATCGGGCAAACGCTTCGAAGTGGATCAGCAAAAAGCTGTGATCTCCTTCGCGGATATCTGATCTCCAAGATGCGAATCTGAGCCGTCACCCTTCTCTTGTAGAGGGGGTGACGGCCTAACAATTCTGCGATTGGCCCATCCCTTGCTATCAGTGTAATTGTCACCCTGCTTTACAGGGTGGCCTCACGGTGGCAAGGCAACCGGAAGTCCCGGTGTCTGCGGGTTGAATGTCGGTTAAGAAGTGTGCGCAACGACATGCCTGGCAGCCTTGCCGCCGTTCTCTATTTCCGCGGCGCCTTGTCGGCCAGCTCCACACCCTTGTTCGTCTCGGTAAAGTAGTTGGCGGACCAGTCTGTCGAGAACATCACCGCCAGATTCTCATCACTGTCATAAACCAGCTTCGATCCCGAAGGCAGGCTCAGTTTCTCGATCTCTTCCTCCGCCATCCCCTCAGGCAGCCACCGGATAACGTTCCATGGCGCTTGCTCCAGACGGGATTCCGCCCCGTATTCGCTTTCCAAACGGTATTGCACCACCTCAAACTGCAGCGGCCCCACCGCTCCCAACAATGGCACCTTCACCAGTGAATCCTTCACTTGTAACACTTGGATCACACCTTCCTGCAACAACTGCTCCAAGCCTTGCCGAAACTGCTTGTACTTCGCCGGCGTCGGGTTATGCAGATAGGCAAAACTCTCCGGAGTGAATCGCGGGATTTCCTTGTAGTTGATCTCGGCATCCGTCGTCAATGTATCGCCAATACCGAAATCCGAGAGGCCTACGAGCCCAATCACATCACCAGGATAAGCCTCATCCACGGTTTCGCGATCCTGCCCGAACAGCTTGTGTGAACTGGACAACCGCACCTTCTTGCCCGTGCGCGGATGATTCACCGTCATGTCGCGCTCGAACTTGCCCGAGCACACCCGGATGAACGCG
>CAZRGY010000032.1:6264-16527 GCA_964599715.1 uncultured Verrucomicrobiota bacterium
GAAAGTCGGACTCTCCGGCGAAATATGCACGCCCGCCATGACACGCGGCTTGGGTGCCGGCGCATACTTCAAGAAACCATCCAGCATCAATTGCACCCCGAAGTTATTCGCGGCACTCCCGAAGAACACCGGCGTCGTCTTGCCATCCAGAACCGACTGCACATCGAATTCCTCACCGGCGATGTCCAACATCTCCAGCTCCTCACTCACCTGTGCGTAAGTCTGCTCATCCAAGCGCGCCTTGATCTTCGGGTCCGAGATGTCGCTCACGCTCACCGGAGCACGGAAAGCTCCACCGACCGTGCGCTCGAAGAGATGCATCTGCTTCGTATGCCGGTCATACACGCCCTTGAAATCACCCAAGGTACCGACCGGCCAGTTCACCGGGAACGCTCCCAACCCCAGCACCTTCTCCAACTCATCCAGCAACTTCAGCGGCTGGATCATCGGCCGGTCACATTTGTTCATGAATGTGAAGATCGGCACTCCACGTTGCGCGCAGACCTCGAACAGCTTGCGTGTCTGGGACTCGATACCCTTCGCGGCATCGATCACCATGATCACCGCATCCACTGCCGTCAGCACGCGATATGTATCCTCGGAGAAATCTTTATGCCCGGGCGTATCCAGCAGATTGATGCGAAACCCGTCGTAGTCGAACTGCAGCACAGTGGAACTCACGGAGATACCACGCTTCCGCTCCAGTTCCATCCAGTCCGAAGCCGTCGAGCGCTGGCTCTTCCGCGCCGTCACGGACCCCGCCAACTGCACGGCGCCACCATAGAGCAGCAACTTTTCAGTCAGCGTCGTCTTACCGGCATCCGGATGCGAGATGATCGCAAACGTCCGGCGCTTGGAAATTTCATTAACTAAGTCCACAAGGGGGCGCACGCTAGCAAACCCATGCGCCGGAACAAGAACGAAGTTCTGGGTTAACCTTCCCTGACCGGTTGAAAAACTGCAGCCGTACGCTAGCTTGATACATGAACGCAACAGATGAAAACGTAATGGCCCAGGTTTCGTTCAAAGAACGGGAACTGCGAGAAATGCTGAGAACCCTCGAACAGGTTCAGGAACAAGGCGATGCGGAGAGCAAAGTGAGATTCCTGCGTGTGCTGGCCAGTCAGGCCCAGGCATATGCAAAACGCATCGAGTCCGAAGGATAACTCCCGCAATCTCGCGCGGGGCATTGCTTATCTGGCATCCGTCGGGGTGCGACCGATCAGATCGGTTCGACATCCACCGACACCTTGACCTCGTGCTCGCCACCGCCGGTGATGATGCCACCTACCGGGCTGACGTCATTGAAGTCACGCCCGTATGCCACCGTGATGTGCTCCTCACCCGGCATCAGGTTGTTCGTCGGATCAAAATCCACCCAACCCAGTTCCGGGCAATACACCGCAAACCACGCATGGGAAGCATCCGCTCCGACCAGGCGCGGCTTGCCTTCCGGCGGTTTCGTGCGCAGATAGCCACTCACGTACCGGGCCGGCAGCCCCATGGAACGCAGGCAGGCAATACCCAGATGCGCGAAGTCCTGGCAAACACCACGTCGTTTCTCCAATACCTCCTCCATCGGCGTTGAGACGATGGTCGCTTTCGGATCGTATTTGAAATCCTTGTAGATGCGTTCGTTCAGATCCAGCACGCACTCGAGCAAGGGCGTATCCTTGGTAAAACTCTCCCGCGCATAATCTGCCAGCTCTGGATTCGCCCTTACCAGCAGGGAATCAAAAACGAACTGATACGGGTCCACGACATCAGGTGAGACCGGGTCACGAAACTCTTCCACCGCCCGCTCCCAAGGAGCCGACAGCGCGAGTGCTGGCGGCATTTCCAAGCGGACATTGACGATACTCTCCGCGACCACCTCCATGTCACGATGCAATTCCTGCAGAGTAAAAAAACAGACACTATTGCCGAAGTAATCCGTGCGGATACGGCGGATGGCCGGCTCCGGCAGGATATTCATGGCGAACTGCTCTCGCACTTGGCAGGAGGTCGCCCGGGGCTCCAGCCTCACCACATGATGCGACACTGCCACCGGCTCAGCGTATTCGTAAGCAGTCCGGTGTATCACTTTGAATCTCATGGCCGCCTCCCTACTCCACCAGCACGGGCGATCCGCGAGTGGGCAAAATAGCTGAGCGCGATCGCCTCCGATATTCTCGGCAAGACTTCCAGAACATCGGTCAAAAGCTGCGCAATCTCACCTTTGTCCCAACCGGACTCCAGCTCAGCCAACTGCGATGGGTCCATCAATCGGACCCGGGTGCTGCATTCCAACAACAGACGTTCACCTGGGCTAAGCTGCGCACTCTGCTGTTCGAAAGGCAGCCGGTCAAAGTGCTTTTGCAATTGGCTCAACTGAAAGATCAACGAACGAGGATTCGTGTCATCCAAGATCAAGAGATCGAACACCGCCGCGATATGCGGCAAAAGATTGTAGCGCGAACGGTAAGTGATGGTGCTGTCCGCTACCTCGAGCACTGCTTCCAACACACTTGGATTATCCGCATCATCAGACTGCAGGATATTCCGCAACAACGTGCACAGATATATCGCGCGCTCGATCCGCAGGCCGATATCGATGAACCGCCAACCTTGGGCTTTCGTCATGTTCTCACGGGCCAGACCATTGAATGCTGCCAATCCCATAACCGTCTGGTTCAGCACCCCGATAGCATCACCCGCGAGCACCACTGGAGCCGACGTCGGCAAAGTAAGCCGGTCATCCAGTTCACTCAGCACGCGCCAGACATCATTGGATGTGCGATCCCGCAACATCGTCGCCAGTCGCTGCAGATGGTCCGCGATCCCGCGCAGACTGCCCGGGCGTTTGGCGTCAAAGATGGCCGCTAGCAGGTCTGCCTCTAATGCTTCCGCCGTCAGCTTCGTTTCTGTGGTAGGCGCTTGCAACTGCCCCTGCTCGATCAATGTGTTCAGCACCGGCATCAACACGGGCAATGTGCTGCCCGTGCTTTCCGGATTGAAACGGTTCAAGGCACTGCGCAAGAGACGGGCTGAGGAATCCGCCCGTTCGCAATAGCGTCCCAGCCAGAAAAAGTTATCCGCCAAGCGACTGGGCAGGTTGTTCCCCACCCGCCGCAATTCCACCTCCTGCCCGATGGTGTGCAGCAAGGAAACCCCATCTACCGGCTTTTCTGACAACACCCAGGCATCTTTGCTGCTACCGCCCTTTTGCATCGTCACAAAGCGGCGTTCCAGACCTGAAGCCACGCGCACCAGACCGCCCGGCATTACCTTATAACCGCTTTCAGTCGCCACCAAGTATACGCGCAAAGTTACCGGACTCGGCTCGAGCCGTTCCCCATTCCATACCGGTGCGGTGGAAAGTTGCACTCGCTCCTGTGCCACAAAAAGGTGCGGCTGGATGGCGATACGACGGCGCAATTCAGCGCGCTCTGAATCTGTCATTCCTCGCTCCGGATTAGTCCCCTTCAAATGGCTGCGGAAGGCTGGTTTCACGAACAGCTTGTCCATGTTCTCCAGCACATAATCTTCAGCCTTCTTCTGACCACACCACCAGGTAGCCACCGAAGGCATCTTCAGATCTTCACCCAGCACATGACGGCATAATCCCGGCAGAAAAGCCATGAAGGCCGGACTCTGCAGCAAACCGCTGCCCAACGAATTGGCCACCGCTACATTACCCGCCCGGAAGGCCTCAGCCAAACCGGGCACACCCAGCATGGAATCACTGCGCAACTCCAGTGGGTCGCAAAAATCATCATCCACGCGACGCAAGATCACATCTACCGGTTCCAGACCGCTAAGCGTCTTCAGAAAGACCCGGTTATCCCGCACCGTCAAATCCTGTCCCTCCACCATGGAGTAACCCAGATAGCGCGCCATATAACCTTGCTCGAAGTAAGTCTCGTTATACGGACCGGGCGTGAGCAGCACCACGCGGGGATTGTCGGTGCGCCGTGAAGCCAGTTGCGCCAGGGAAGTCTGCAATTCCCGGAAGAAACCCGCCAACCGTTGCACCTGACAGTCACGGAAGGATTCAGGCAACACGCGGGAAGTCACCAGGCGGTTCGCCAGCGCATAGCCGGCACCGGTTGGAATCTGGGTACGATCGGAGATCACCCACCAGCGCCCATCGGGTGAACGCGCCAGATCTGCCGCATACAGATGCAGGAAGGTGTCGTGTGGTGGGCGCACTCCGTGGCAGGGCCGCAAGAAATCAGGTTGGGCAAAGACCAGTGCGGGAGGCAACCACCCGGAGCGGATCAGCTCTTGCTGACCGTAGCAATCACCTAGAATCTGATTGATGAGTGTGGCGCGTTGGATCAACGCGGTTTCCATCCCTCGCCACTCTTCCGCGGAAAGCATGAACGGCACCGAATCCAGCTGCCAAGGACGCTCTATGCCTCGGTTGTCACCATAGACATTGTAGGTGATACCCTGTTCGTGGACGATGCGACGGGCCACATCATACCGGTGCTTCAGGTCAAACCGGCCCAATCGTGTCAGATCGCCAATCAATCCAGCATACTGCGGGCGCATGGTCCCGTCGGGCGACAACAGCTCGTCGTAGCCCTTGATGGACTGCCGGTATTGCTCCAGCAGCCAAGGCTCAGCCATCGGACGGGTTGATTTGAGCAAGTCGCTCATGTCGCGCGAGCTTTTAGCTCACTCAAGGCACGCTGCCAACTACGATGTCTTTGCTTTTTTTAGACATCCCTCAGGTCCAAAGTGAACGGATGCTCCGGATCTACCGGCACCGGCTTGCACTTTAACTTGCCCGGCGTGTGGCCGATGCGGAAAAAGCGCGCCAACCGGCGGCTCTCCGCTTCATACGCATTCACCGGGAAAGTCGAGTAACTGCGTCCACCTGGATGAACAACATGGTAGCTGCATCCACCCATTGAACGCTCGCTCCAAGTGTCCACCACATCAAAGATGAGCGGACTGTGGACCGGTATGGTCGGTTGCAAGCAAGATGATGGTTGCCACGCCCGATATCTCACCCCGGTGACGAACTCACCATTGGTCCCGGTGGGATGCATCGGCATTTGATATCCGTTCACGGTGATCTTGTGCCGTTTATCGATCGCCCCTTGCACTTTCACCTGCATGCGCTCCAGAGACGAATCTACATAGCGCACCGTGCCACCAGCTCCCGGCTCTTCACCCAGCACATGCCACGGCTCCAGCGCATGGCGCAGTTCGATATGCAATCCACGCGTATCGTAATCACCCGCGAACGGGAAACGGAACTCGAAGTGCGGCGCGAACCACTCGGGCTGCATCGGATAACCGTGGTCTTGCAGATCGCGCACCACGTCTTCCATGTCCTGCCAGACAAAGTGCGGCATCATCCAGCGGTCATGGATATCTGTACCCCAGCGGACCAGTGGCTTAGTATACGGCTGTTTCCAGAAACGGCTCACCAACGAGCGCAACAACAAGTGCTGCGTCAGGCTCATCTCTGAGTGAGGCGGCATCTCAAAGGCGCGCATCTCCAACAGGCCAAGTCGCCCGGTGCTACTCTCCGGCGCATACAATTTGTCGATACAGAATTCCGCACGATGCGTATTACCCGTAGCATCGATCAGCAGATTGCGGAACAGACGGTCCACCAGCCAGGGCGGTATCCAGCCCTTGTCCGGTATTTGTTTGAACGCCATCTCCAGCTCATAGAGCGAGTCATGACGCGCCTCATCGATACGCGGGCTCTGACTGGTCGGTCCCAAGAACATGCCGCTAAACATGAAGGAGAGCGACGGGTGATTCTGCCAATAGGAGACCAGGCTTCGCAGCATGTCAGGGCGACGCAACAAGGGACTGTCTGCCGGAGTGGAACCGCCGATGATGATGTGATTGCCGCCACCAGTTCCGGTGTGCTTGCCATCCACCATGAACTTCTCGGTGCCAAGGCGTGACAGACGGGCTTCTTCATAAAGCACCTTGGTGCGATCCACCAATTCCTCCCAAGTAGAGGACGGATGCAGATTCACCTCGATGACCCCCGGGTCAGGCGTCACCTTCAGCACATGCAATCGCGAGTCAAACGGCGGTGTATAGCCTTCAATGACCACCGGCGTCTGCAGATGTTCAGCCGTTTCCTCGATCGCCGCGATGAGCTCGAGATAGTCTTCCAACGCTTCCACCGGCGGCATGAACACATGCAGCTTACCATTGCGAGGCTCTACACAAAGTGCTGTGCGCACAATCCAAGAGGCTGACTCCTGCTGTTCAGGTCGCTTGGTGACATCTTCTGCTGGCGCTAGATGCGGCTTGGTAAAAGGTATCGCCTGTCCCCCGGGACCAAAGCCGCTGTAACCTGCCCCCATTCCGCCTGGCTCCGCACCGCCTTCCTGAAAACGCTGCGGCTCCCGGGCCACACGAGGTGGCAACGGAGGGCGCGGCACCAACGGATCCAGCTCGTTAACAAACGGGTAATCGGATTTCTTGACCCAAGGCAAAGAATCCAACCGTAAACGGAAGCCCATCGGGGAATCACCCGGCAAAAGGTACATCCGGTCCGAGCGCATGAACCAGGGACCACTGGCCCAAAAAGGCCTGTTACCATCCCACTTGCGTTGGATCGGCATCATGTGCCCCACCACACTGTCGAGCCCCTGCTCGAACACCTTGGCCAACCGTTCACGTTCCTGCGGGTCGCTTAAGCGCGATTTGTGCGGATCCACATTGGAGGGCAACCTGCGCTCCTTCCACAAGTAATAGAAAGCATCCTCATAACCCGGCAGGATCCACTCTGGACTGATCGCCAAGCGCGAGGCCAGAGCTTGGATGAACTGCTCTGAATCTTTCGTGTTGTGACCGTAATCTTTGTCTTCTTTGGCGATGAGTTCGCGGTTCTCCCAGATATCCACGCCGTCCTTGCGCCAATAACAGGCGAAGGCCCAGCGAGGCAGTTGCTCACCCGGATACCACTTGCCCTGCCCATAGTGCATCAACGCACCGGGCGCCCAACGTTTCTGCAAGCGGTTGATGAGTTCATCCGCCCGCTTGCGTTTCGTAGGTCCCAGCGCACTGGAATTCCACTCGGCACCGTCATAATCATCAATGGAGACAAACGTCGGCTCACCACCCATGGTGAGGCGCACGTCATGCTTGGCCAGTTCACTGTCCACTTGATGGCCGAGCCGCTCGATCTCCGCCCATTGCTCCGGAGTATAGGGCAAGGTAACACGCGGCGTTTCCGCAATCCGCGTCACCTTCATGTCGAAACTGAATTCACATTCAGAATCATCCACTGCACCCGTGATAGGTGCCGCACTGGAAGGGTCCGGTGCCGCCGCCAACGGGATATGGCCCTCACCCGCCAGCAAACCGCTCGTCGGGTCAAGACCGATCCAACCCGCCCCCGGCAGATACACCTCGCACCATGCGTGCAAGTCCGTGAAATCTTTCTCCGCACCGCTCGGACCATCTAGCGATTTTACATCCGCGGTGAGCTGGATGAGGTAACCGCTGACAAAGCGTGACGCCAAACCGCAATGGCGCAGCAATTGGCACATCAACCACGCCGAGTCACGGCATGAGCCGCTAAGCGTCGTGAGCGTTTCTTCCGGTGATTGCACACCGGGTTCCATCCGGATGAGATAACTGATGTCTTTCCAGAGCTTCTGATTCAGTGCCACCAGGAAGTCGATTGTCCGCTGGCGCTTATCATTGGAATCCTCCTCTTCCACTTTCCCTAACTCTGGAAGGGCGCTGTGATGATGAATATCCGCCTTGCGTTCAGAATGTGGCACTGCGGGAGCCGTGCCATCCATGAACGCCAGATGCTCTTCACCGATGATCTCCTTCCGCACCGTTTCCAGATAAGCGAGAAACTTTGGTGTCAGACCACATTTCAATTGAAACGGCTCCAGCTCGTGATCCAGCGCGGAATCATAATGGAAGGGAAATTTCTCCGCATGCGGTTCCAAAAAGAAATCGAACGGATTCAGCACCGACATCTCCGCTACCAGATCCACTTCCACGAGGAGCTCACGCGTAGGCTGCTCGAAGACGGCGCGGGCCAGGTAATTCGCTTGCGGATCCTGCTGCCAGTTCAAGAAGTGCTCGCCCGGCTGGATTTTGAGCGAATACCCCAAGATACGCGTCCGAGCGTGCGGAGCCGGACGCAAGCGGATGACCTGCGGCCCAAGCTTCACCAAGCGGTCATACTTGTAGTGAGTGCGATGATGTAGTGCGACGTGGATTGCCATATTCGGCTGTGCGAGTGTGCGTATTGGCTGGAAGCCAAAAGATTAATTATTGGTGTCTTGGGCGAAGATGAGAGGCTTGCCCGCCCTCCATCAACGTTCTCTTAGTTCAGTTAGGCCTCAAAAGCAACGTTACCCGTTCTATTTCGTCATCGGCCTAGCCATTCTCGATGGCTCTTTTTCTGACCAACTGCTCATATCTTGCCGGAAAATCTGCGTCCTGCACAGACTTGCATCGGTTACATCGGCGCAAAATTTGAATAACAGCTTCGCGTGCCGCGGATTACGCCTCAAGCGGCGGCCACCCGTCCATACGTATATCTCCCGATTCAACGCGGTTTCAGACAATGCATTTGCTGTCCGCATTTCGCCCATCCTGCGGCTTTTTATACAGGCCACTTTGGAGCCATCTTGGGAATCCGAGCAAATACCCTGCCCGGAATCACCTAAGCCCATCACAACCAAGTAGTAACATATCCCGTGCCAACTTGTTGAAGTCCTCCTTTTACCTATCACCCAGCCTCCTTGGAAGCAGCCTACCCCTAGCCGATCCACTTGGTCAGCAAGGGGGCTACCGCCAATGCTGGCAGATAATCCGCCAAAGGCACCTTGCGAACCCCATAGATGACCAGTGGCAGGCACATCACCAACAAACCGCCGGTAGCGTTAAGGGAATTGATCATCGCCGGGTCCAGATGCCCGGAAAGCAGTTTGGCAAGCAGTGTGAGCGTTCCTTGATAAGCGATCACCGGTATCACTGCCAATATCACGCCCCACCCGAACACCGAGGCAAAACTCAATGTCGCCAATCCATCTAGGGCGCCTTTGAGCGCGAGGGTCTTGAACTCTCCTGTCATACCATCTTGGATGGAACCGAGAATCGCCATCGGCCCCACACAGAAAAGCAACGTGCAAGTGATGAACCCCTCCGCCACCGGTTGCTTCACCCCGCCCTGCGCCTTGGCGAAACGCTCACTCGCATACTCGCCCAGTTTCCCCAACTGCTTTTGCACCCCCAGCAACTTCCCGATGATATTCCCGAGAATCAGGGACACCATCATGATACCCACCTGCTTCACGATTTGCCCAAATGTTCCACCCACGCCTGACCAGATCATGTGTGCCGCGGCCACAAACGTGAACAGAACCAAGAGTGCTTTGATATTGTTCTGCGCATCGGTGCTCATCTGTTTCTTGGCCAGTAACCCGATGATGCCGCCCAACAGAATCGCCACCGCATTGATAACTGTCCCCAGTCCGATCATAAATATGGCTCACTCAACCAGCCCCTCGTCCTAATTCCAAGCCAATCCAGACACCCCAATAGTCATTGGCCACTTCTTGAAAGCCATGCCTTGGGCCCCTTCACCTCAAACTTGGCGAACCACGCCTCATTCGCTTTCACCACTTCCTCACCCAACGCAGTCCATGATCCATCCGGCTTTTTCAAACCCTCTAAAATCAGATGCGTGAACACTCCTTGCTCCAAAGACTTCGCCTGCCAGCTCTTTTCCCCTGCCGAACACGAGGCCAAAACCGTCAAGCCCGGCACCGCCTTCACCCGCTCACGAAACGTCTGCTCCGCCAAGTCCCGATCCAGCTTGGCCATGTCCGGCACTTGCCGGCACGCATCCAAGAGCAGAACTTTCGTTGTCGCCTTGCTTGTTTTGAAAACCTCCAAGACACTTTCAAAACTCACTCCCGTCGTCCGCACCGTTTGCCAGTTGCCATTAATCGGCATGAGATACACATCCTTCTGCGTCTCGTATCCATGCCCGGAAAACGACATCACCGACAATCCACCCGTCTCGGTTTGTCTCGCAAACTTATCCAGCGCTTTCTGCAAACCACTCCTCGTCCCCTTTACTACCTCCACACGCAAAGCCGTCAGTTCCGTCAATTGCTTCCGGGCTCGCGCTGATTTTGGATCGCCGCCTAACACCAACTGCGTCCTTGTCGCCGGAATCATCTTCAATTCTACCACCATCCGATGAGCCAACGCCACCGCATCATCCGGGGCGAGGTGGCAGGCAGCACCGTGAACGTGATCGCC
>CAZRGY010000033.1:0-16505 GCA_964599715.1 uncultured Verrucomicrobiota bacterium
CGAAGGACACTTGGGCCGCTTTACGGTCACCTTCGGCAAATGGACCCGGTTTCAAATAAGGATACCGGGGGATGGGCGGCGGCTTGATCACCGCCGGAGCCACCACGACGGGGGCTGATGTCGGCGCAGGCAAAGCCGCTGGAGCCGGTTCCGGAGGTGGAGTCGCTTTGGCTGCCTGCCGGGGCGTGGCTGGAACTTTGGTTTGCGAATCAGAGAGCGGGGTTGGCGGTTTCGGTTTGCTGCGGAAAAAATTCAGCGGATTCATCCGTTGGAAGAAGCCCGGTTTCTCTTCGGGTTCAGCCGGTTCTGTCGGGGCCGCATCCTGGGTGGCAGCAGCTGTTTCCACGGGGGTGACCGGAATCGCCTGAGCCTGAGTTGGCGGCCGGGTAGTTTGCACCACTGGTGCGGGTGGCTTGGTGGTTGTTGGCGGTGTTACCGGCGCGGGAGTCGGAGCGGGTTTGACGGCTACCGCTTTGGGCTCGGTGCGGATCGGCTCAGCCTTCGCCATTTGCTTGGGAGCCTCTGGTTTGACTGTCGGAGGGGGAGGCAGAGTGACCGTGGGCGGTTCTACGACCGGCTTGGTCGGCGTGCTGGCTACGGTGGCAGTAGTCGGTTTGGGAGCTTCGGTCACTGTGGGAGACGGCTCTGGTGCGGCGGTTGTCGGTGCCGGAGTATTGCGGGTTGCTGCCGCCACCGCTGCGATACTGACCGGTCGGCTGCTCGTTGTTGCTTGGGCGGCACCGGGGACGAGTGCTTCCAATTGCTTCACCACTGTGCTGACGGCGGCTGCATCCGCAGGTGTCGGCTGACTGGCGAGGTAAGCCCGGTATTGGTTCAGCGCCAGCGGATAGTTCGTCAGGTGCTGGTGATAGATCACCGCCAGGTTCAAATGCGCGGGGGCAAAATTGGGGTCTTGCTGCAAAGCAGCATTGAAGTAGGTCACGGCATCCCGCAAACGCTGGCGCTGGATGAGCACCAGCCCCAATCCGTTCAGTGCTTCCGGATGATTCTTGCTGAGTTGTTGGACCTTGGAGAAAGCCGCCTCAGCTTCATTCCATTGCTGCAAGCGCAAGTGGGTTGTGCCCTGTTGGAGATGGCCTTCTACTGATTCTGGGTTCAACAAGTTGAAAGTCTTGAACTCATTCAAGGCCCGGGCGGCGTCCCCGTGGTCCAGCATGAGGGTGCCGAGGTTGTAACGCACGGCCACCAGATTGCGATCCAGTTTGAGCGCGTGGTTATAGGCTTGGGCTGCGTCCTCCAGTTTACCGGTCTGGTGATAGGCCAACCCCAGATGGTTCCAAGCTTGGGCATTCTGGGGCAAGAGCTCGGTGGCGAGCTGCAATTGCACCAGCGCCTCGGCCGGTTTGCCTTCTTGGAGCAGCCGTTCGCCCTCCATCAGCGCTTTTGGCCCTTTGGGGGTGCAGGCAGTCACGCCTACTAGCAAAATCAGGAACAGCGCTGAATAGCAGGAGTTTGCGACCGTCTTTAGAGTGGTCAGCATCAGGCCAAGCTGTTAACATTCGCAGGTGTTAGTGTCAAGAAACGCACATATATTTAAGGGTTTCAGGCTCCTTACCAAGGGGCTCTATGGGTTTATGTGCCTCTTTCTTGCCGTGCTGGCCGCCGCGGTCGAGCCTCCTCCAGCTGCCGTTGCTCCGCCGAAAACCCCACCCGTGGGATCTCGGGTGGTCATCGCTTCTTCTGAAGGGTCTTTGGAATCCTTCAATCCCCAGCCCTCGGTGATCCGCAAGCTGGTTCGCGATGGCATCTTAGGTATCACTGGCAAGACGGATGAACCCGCAGCCTGGCTCAGCTTGGTCTCTACCCAAGACATCATCGGCATCAAGGTTTTCACCAGCCCGGGCCGTTACAGCGGTACGCGCAAGGAAGTGGTTGCCGGTGTCATTGAGGGATTGAAAGCTGCTGGCATCCCGACCCAGAACATCATCATCTGGGACCGCAACCTGGTGGACTTAAAGATCGCCGGTTTCTCCGAATTGGCCAGCCGGTACGGCGTGCGCCTCGAGGGCAGTGCTGCTGCCGGTTGGGATGAGCAGACTTTTTATGAATCTTCCGTCATCGGCAAGCCGGTCTTTGGTGATTTCGAGTTCGAGAAGAAAGGGGACGATGTGGGCCGCAAGTCTTACATGTCCAAACTGGTCAGCCAACGCATCACCAAGATCATCAGCATCGCCCCCTTGCTGAACCACAATACGGTCGGTGTCTCGGGCCATCTCTACAGCGTGGCCATGGGCAGCATGGATAACATCATCCGCTTCGAGAACGAGGCGGTGCGCATGTCGGTGGCCGTGCCCGAGATTTACAACATGCCGCAGCTCGCTGACCGGTTGGCGCTGGCCATCACGGATGCTTTGCTTTGCCAGTATCAAGGCGAATCCCGCACCTTGCTGCATTACTCGGCGGTGTTGAACGAACTCCGTTTCAGTCGCGACCCCGTGGCCTTGGATGCTTTGAGTGTGCAGGAACTCGAGATACAGCGCGAGTTGGCCAAGATTCCCTCCAGGAAAGAGAAGCTGGAGGTTTACAGCAATGCCGAATTGCTCGAACTCGGCATCTCCGACCTCAAGCAGATCAAGATCGAGCGGGTGAAGTAGCGGGGTATAAACGATGAATCGTTGGAACGGATACCGCTCCAACGATTCAAAGAGGCGTGTTCAGCCAAGTAATTTTTTTAGCCCATCCCGGCGTATTCCTCATCTGTGGTCAGGTCGAGCCCCATCAAGATGTAATCGTGGGAGATGGCCTGCATGTCTTTCACATAGTCCGGCAATTTCAGGAGGTCACTGAAGCCCAAGAGACGGAAGGTGTGGACGGCCGCTTCCTGTTCGCCGATGAATTCCGCCTCCACTTTTTCCAATCCTACCATGCTGGAGATGTCCACCAGGTCGTTGATGAGGGCTCGCGCGATACCGATGCCACGAAACTTGGGATGCACCAGAACGCTTACCCGGCCGATGTGCCGCTTCCATCCGCCTTGGGCCTGATGGAGGCTGGCATCACCCACGATCTGGTCGCCCACGAAAGCGAGCAGGGGCAGGTGCTTGTAATAGTCGATATTCTGACACCATTGCCGGATCACTTCCGGCTCGGTCACATGATGCTTGATGAAGAGCCGTTCTTCCGGCGGCACTGCGAGGAAGAACTCATGGAATGCCTTCTCGTCCTCTTTCTTTAGCGGACGCAGCTTGCACTTCTGCCCGTTCTTTAGCGTCAGCTCCCTTGGATACTTCTGGAGTGCAAATTCAAGTGACATAGATTCCCTGCGTTTGGGTTGTGGTTTGGCTGTCTCATCCCCGCCAGACCGGCTGGTGGGGAGCGGGCGGTTGCGGGCCCGGAACAACAAGCTACAAATTTTTAGGACGATGCGGAAGACACTTCTCCGGCCAGCCCCTGTCCCAGTCGGAGGGCATTCTGATCGACCGTCAGGGGATCGATGCTCCAATGGGCGGCCAGCGCCACGACCTTGTCGGTATTGGTCTGGATGAATGTTGCTGGCGGGAAGGAGTCCATCCCGCTCATGTCCCCATAATCAAGGCAACGCAATCCCAGTTCCGTGTCCGCGATGGAGAGGCTGCCTTGATTCCATAAAGTTTCGCCGGCCCACGCGTAGGCCCGCAGGATGCGACCATCTTCTGCCCGCACCCAAGCATGATGATAGAGCACCCGGTCAGCCTGGAAAAATTGCACATGACCAAGCTTTTTACTGAGGTCCAAGAGAAAACGGAAAGCGCGATCTACATCCTCCTGCGGATCTGGCAGGCAGGTGCCCATGACTAAAATCCAGGAACCGACCGGGGGAGAGATGAACAGGGTATGCTGACTGGCCTCGGCCAGTCCTTCTTCCCAAGTGCAAGTGCGGGCGTTATGCAGGCCAAAGGCTTCACGCACGGCCTGTTGGTTGGTGCTGCGGATGGCCACCCAGCGTTTCGGCAATCCATAGATGGAGCGGGTGCCGCCATGGGAAGTGCTGTTGCCTCCGTTCAATCTCAGAAACCGTTCCAGCCGGGCTTCGTCTTCCTGCCGCTTGCGCACATGGTAGCGTGCCAGCAGCACAAAGCTGATTCCCACCGTAGTGATCACCGCCAGCAAAAGTAGCATGATCACGGCGACCGTATCATTGCCTCCTCCATCAGCAACGCCTGCGCCCGGAGTATCCCGGACATATGCTATCTGGGGGAGGATGTTCACTTGGAGAATTTTAGCCCTCGGACCATCCCACGCAACTCCAAAACTTATCCTCATCATGAGAATTTTGTATCAGGACAATATACGGGCAGAGATGTGTGCGGGATGCGGTTGGTGGGTTTGCATACTGCCTTCATCTTAGGCTATGGGTGTGTAAAAATCCGTGGCTCCGAGTTGCATTTTACCACGTTACTGCTTTCTTAAGCGCGCTCCGCATGGAATCCGTTGTGAACATTGCACCGCCGCCGCTTTGGCGCACGCTTCTCATTTTGGGACGTGTGTCCAACCTGCCGACCGTGTGGTCCAATTGCGCGGCGGGCTGGCTCTTGGGGGGAGGCGGGGAATTGCGAGTCCTGTGGTTGTTATGCTTGGGAGCCACACTTTTTTACGTGGGTGGCATGTTCTTGAATGATGCCTGCGATGCGGAATTTGACCGGCAACACCGGCAGGAGCGTCCCATCCCCAGCGGGGCCATCTCACTAAGCTCTGTTTTTGGGTTGGGCTTTGGGCTGCTTATTGGCGGGCAGGTCCTCTTTCTGCTATTAGGCAAAACGGTGGCCATCTTTGGTCTCTTGCTCGGTTTATGCATTTTGCTTTATGACGTCGTGCATAAGTTCACGGTGTTTTCCCCGGTGCTGATGGCGTTTTGCCGGCTGTTCCTTTTCCTTGCTGCTGCGGCTGCGGGTGATTTCGGTATCAACGGATTGGCCGTCTGGAGCGCAGTGGTGCTGGCGTGTTATATTGTCGGCCTGAGTTATATTGCCAAACAGGAGAGTTCCTTGGGCATTTTGCGCTTCTGGCCAAGTCTTTTCATGGCCACTCCCGTGGTGCTGGCCTATATCATCAATGGCCCCGGTTATCGTTTGGCCGCCTGGTGGTTTTCAGCCCTGCTCATCGGCTGGGTGCTATGGTGCTTAAGGGCCACTTTTTGGGCCAAGGAACGGAATATCGGACGGACGGTTTCAGGCCTCCTTGCAGGGATTGTGCTGGTGGATTTGCTGGCCTTGGCGGGCGGCTCTCCCATGATGACTCTCGTTTTCCTTCTGTTATTCGGCGCGGCGCTGGTCTTCCAGAAATTCGTCCCGGCCACGTGAACGCATTCCCGGTCCCGCTTGTCGAAGGACCATATGACCACACGTCATGTCATCGTGCCGTGGAAGAAAGGATTGCACTTGCGCGCAGCCACCAAACTGGTCCGTCTGGCGCAAACCTTTCGCTCTTCTATCAGTATCCATTATCAAGGGCAGGTGGCTAACCTGCGCAGTATCGTGAGTGTGATCGGTCTTTGCGCGGTCATGGGGTCTCCCTTGGTCATTGAAGTCGCCGGTGATGACGAACTGGAAGCAGTGCAGGCTTTGGAGCAGGTGTTCGGGATGCAAGACATCGCCGATTGATGGCTTATCTTCGCTGAGCTAGCACCCGGAAACTGCGCCCCAAGTGTTCCGGATGCGTCAGTGTTTGGAACTGGCGTATCTGCGTCGGGGACCACTTGAAGTCAGGTCGGGAGAACCGGTTTTCATTTGCCAAGATGCGTGTCAGAAAGCGTGCCTGCGCTTCGTCGTGGATAGTTTTGAGTCCGGCTTTTTCTCCAACATCGCGGATGGCTGTGAAATTGACGTGCGCCGTCAGGTCTTGCGCGCCGGGATCCGCCAGCGGGTTATCTGCCAGCCGGTGGTTTTGATAGGCGCGCAAAGTCCCTTGGAATCGTTCTGGGGAAAGAAAATCCAAACCCTCCAATCCGTAATCCAAGGTCAGCAGGCATCCGACCTTCAGCTTGCCCGCGGCTTGTAGCCACCATTGCGTTGCCGCCGGGCAGATCTCTGTGGTGAACCCATCGGGCAATAATCCGGACAGTTCGGCATTGAGAGGAGGTAGATGAGTCCGTAACGCTGGCGGCAAGGCTTTGGGCTCTGTGCGATACCAGCACGGTCCTTCTTCCCGCCAATCCACCAGCCATTCAAACCACGCTTGGTCAGGGGCTGACCAGCCGATGCGATGGACCGGGAAGGCATCCAGCAGCTCATTGGAGAGGATGACGCCGTGGATGGATTGCGCGGGCAGGTCCTCAATGGCATTTGCCCAGGTCACTTTTCCGGCAAATCCCGCCAAGCGCTCCGCTTGCGCGGCGCGGCGGGCAGGGGAGGGGTCGAGAATCTGGTAGCTCAGGTGTGCTAGTATTTCCGGTGCAAGGGTCTGGAGCGTCTGTAAGATGTCGAGTGCGAGCTGGCCATTATGCGCACCGGCTTCGACGATTTTCAGGGGGCGGCTCAATTCCCTGATTTGCGAAGCGATGAAATACGCGAGTAATTCACCGAAGACCGGTCCCACACTCACGCTGGTGTAGAAATCTCCCTGTCTTCCCGTCTGGCTGAGAACCTGCTTTTCGTAGTAGCCGTGCTCCGGATGATAGAGAGCCAGCTCCATGAAACGTCGGAAAGAGATAGGACCGCCCTCGTTTATCTCGCTCCGGATGATGTCGGCTAATTGATTCAATTGCTTGCACACTGGGTGAACCTTCGCTTAGAATTCACCTCTAGACAGAGGAACTTATGGCTAAGATTGACGCCTTCTTCAACCTCATGTTCGAGCAAAAAGCCTCGGACTTGCACTTGGCATCCGGTAATCCCCCGATGCTCCGTATCAACGGCGAACTCAGTCGCGTGGACTACCCGCCGCTGGAGAGCGACTCGCTCAAGGCGATGCTCTACGAGATCGCGCCGGAATATAAGATTAAAGTATACGAAGAAACCGGCGACGTCGATTTCGGTTACGAGATCCCGGGTGTTTCCCGTTTTCGTGCGAACTTCTTCAACCAGAAGAATGGTGTCTCCGCCGTTTTCCGTGCCATTCCGAGTACCGTGCTGTCCTTCGAGGATTTCGAGAAGTTCGATGCCCCCTTGCCCCCCGTGCTGAAGAAATTCGGCATGTTGCACAAGGGCATGGTGCTGGTCACCGGCCCGACCGGCTCCGGCAAGTCCACCACTCTGGCTGCCATCGTCGATGACTGTAACAAAAACCGCAAAGATCACATCCTGACGGTGGAGGACCCGATCGAATTCGTGCACGAGAGCAAAGCCAGCCTCGTGAACCATCGCGAGGTGGGCATCCACACCCGGTCGTTTGCCTCGGCGCTGAAAGGCGCCCTGCGTGAAGACCCGGACATCATCCTGGTCGGTGAGATGCGTGACTTGGAAACGATCGAATTGGCACTCACGGCAGCATCTACGGGTCACTTGGTCTTCGGCACACTGCATACACAAAGTGCTGCCAAGACGATTGATCGTATCATCGACGTGTTCCCGGCCGATCAACAGAACAAGACCCGCGCGACTCTTTCCGAGGCGCTCAAGGGCGTGGTCGCCCAGAACTTGTTCAAGCGTATCGACAAGAAAGGCCGTGTGGCCGCGCTGGAGATTTTGGTGGTCACCACCGCTATCGCGAACCTTATCCGTGAAGCCAAGACTCACCAGATTCCCGGTATGATTCAGGTCGGTAAGAAGCTGGGCAACCAGCCTCTGGATGACGCCATCATGGATCATCTGAAGATGAAGCGTATCTCGCCGGAAGAGGCCTATGACAAGTGCCTCGACAAGAAGAAATTCCGTCCCTTCCTGGCGAACCCGCCGGCGGATGACGATTCCATGTGATCCGGGTGACGGAGCCCGTTTGAGCAGTTAAGACAGACAGACACCGTATTTGCAGGTTATGCGCGTAACCGAACTAGATTACATCTTGGGCACGATGCTCGATTCGAACAACGATGTGTCGGATCTGAACATCACGGTGGAGAAACCGTTGCAAGTGGAGTCATCCGGCCAATTGGTCGGCGTGGCTATCCAGCCGCCGGTGGAAAAGCTCACGCCTTACCAGACGGAGATGATCGCCTTGAACCTCATCAACGGCAGCCGCCGTCTGACGGAGGATATGCTCCGCACGGGTTCTTGCGATTCCTCTTACTACCTGCAAGGCAAAGCCCGTTTTCGTGTTAACATCTTCTCGCAGCGCGGCAATTACTCCATCGTTTTGCGCCGGTTGAACACCGTCATCCCGACGCTGGAGCAACTCAAGCTGCCGGATATCTTCCATCAGGTTGCGAAGGAAAAGACCGGTCTGGTGCTGGTCACCGGTGCGACCGGTTCCGGTAAGTCCACCACGCTGGCGGCCTTGCTCAACGAGATCAACGAATCGAAATCCATCCACATCATCACGCTGGAGGATCCCGTCGAATTCGTGCATCCGCAGAAGAAGGCGACCTTCAACCAGCGCGAGATGGGCACCGACTTCGACAAGTTTTCCAGCGGCTTGCGTGCCGCTCTGCGTCAGGCGCCCAAAGTGATTCTGGTCGGTGAAATGCGTGACCGCGAGACCGTCGAGATCGGTCTCAGCGCTGCGGAAACGGGTCACTTGGTCGTGAGCACGCTACATACGATCGATGCCGGTCAGACCATTAACCGTATCTTGGGTATGTTCGAGACGGACGAGCAGGAGCAGATCCGCTTGCGTCTGGCGGATACCCTGCGATGGGTCGTCAGTCAGCGTCTCGCTCCGAAAGTCGGCGGCGGGCGTGTCGCCTTGTTGGAGATCATGGGTAACAACATGCGTACCAAGGACTCCATCACTTACGGTGAAAGTGAAGGCAAGACCTTCTACGAGATCATCGAGGCGAGCCAGACTTTCGGTTGGCGCTCTTTCGATCAGGCGGTCATCGACCTGTTTGAACAGGGCCTCATCACTGAGGAAACCGCCTTGCTCTATTGCACGAAGAAGGGCCCGGTCACCCGCGGCATCGACAACGTCAAGAAGAAGCGCGGTGAGCTTACCACCAACATCAGCAATCTGCAGATGCAGAAGGGCGCGGATACCAAACCGGGTGGCAGTGAATCCCCGGCGCCTTCGCTGATGAAACTCAAGCTGAAGACCTAAACACGCACTAGCATGGATTTTGAATTCATCGGACCGGACGACAAACCGGCCTTGCTTTGTCTCACCTCCCCGGAGTTGATCGCCATCTGTCAGGGCATGCTGGCGGAACTGGGCTACAAGGTGCATCACGTCACCAACGAGGCGGAGTTCATCGCGCGCTATCCGCAGTTGCAGTATCAAGTGGTCATCATCGAGGAATGCTTCTGCGCCGACACGCCGGAAGAGAACACCACTTTGCGCAACATCCAGTGGATGCCCATGGGCCGTCGTCGGCATTCCACGTTTCTCCTGATCGGAGCCAATTTCCAGACGTTGCATCCCATGCAGGCCTATCAACAGAGCGTGCAGGCGGTGATGAATGTGGTGGACATCGCCAACCTTGGCCAGGTCGTGCAGAAAGTGGTGGGTGAGTCGGACATATTTTACGCCACTTTCCGGGACACCCAATCCCGTATCGCTGCCGGCAAAGTCTGATGCCTGGCCTGTATTTCATTTTCATTTCATGACTGCCCCTGAAGGCTTTGGAGTTTTAGGTTCATGACGCGTTTGGACCAGGCAATGGTAGAGCGGGGTTTGTGCGATAGCCGGGAAAAGGCCAAACGGGCCATTCTTGCCGGCACCGTCCGGGTCAATGATCAGCGCGCGCACAAAGCCAGTGATGATGTCCGCCCGGATGATGTGGTCACCTTGGATGTCCCGGAGAAGTTCGTCAGCCGCGGTGGCCATAAGATGGAGCACGCGCTGAAGTATTTTCAGGTCAAGACCCAAGGCGTGGTAGCGATCGATCTGGGTGCATCGACGGGCGGGTTCACGGATTGCATGCTGCAAGCGGGTGCCGCCAAGGTCTATGCGGTGGATGTCGGCAATGGCCAGCTCGCCTGGAAGCTCCGGCAAGATCCGCGCGTGGTGGTGATGGAAAAGACCAATGCCCGTAATCTGACGGTGGAAAGCTTTGGTGAAGGCTTTGCCTTGGTGGACCTGATCACGATCGATTGCTCCTTTATCTCGTTGAGAAAGATCGTTCCGGTGGCCGTTGGTTTTCTTAAGCCGGGTGGCCGGATTGTGGCTCTCATCAAGCCGCAGTTCGAGGCCGGCAAAGAAGAAGTGGATGCGGGCAAGGGCGTGATCACGGACCCGAACATCCACGACCGGGTGATCAAAGATTTCGCCGAGTTCGTGAAACAACGGAAGGGCTGCAATGGCAGGGGTTGACGGAATCTCCATTGCTTGGTCCCGCTGGTAATAAAGAATTTTTGGTGCTGCTTGAAAAAACGCGCTGACAGAATGGCCCGGGTCGGGCTGATCGCCAATACGGACAAGACGGCGTGCCGTCTGGTGGTCCGGCAGGCGGTGCGTGCCATCGAGGCCAGCGGGCGCACCGTATTGATGGAATCAGCCACGCAGGCTTTCATGGGGCGGGAGTCGGATACCAAGCTCACCGTTGCCGCCTTGGCTCGTGCGGTGGACCTCGTGGTGGTGTTCGGTGGAGATGGCACCATGTTGAGTGTGGCGCGAGACTTGCGCGGGGTATTGACTCCGGTGTTGGGTATCAATGTCGGCAGCCTCGGTTTTCTTACAGCTGTATCTTCCAAAAATATCGAAGCAGCCTTGGAACGCATCTGGGCCGGTGATTTCGGGCTGGACTCACGCTGGCTCATCGAGGCGCACGGGGAGATTGACGGCAAGGAATTCGTGCAATGCGCCCTGAATGATTTTGTCATCAGCCGTGGTGCGGCTTCCCGGATGATCCAGTTGGAGGTGCGGGTGGATGAGGAGATGCTCACCCGTTATCGCTGCGACGGTTTGATCCTGAGTTCGGCCACGGGTTCCACGGCTTACTCGCTTTCGGCGGGCGGTGCGATTGTCAGCCCCTCGGCCGAGGTGTTCACGTTGACTCCCATTTGTCCGCACACGCTTTCCAATCGTTCCCTGATTCTCGGCCTGAAATCCACCATCAGTGTCCGGGTGCTCAATCAAAAACCCGAAACCTTGCTCGCCGCTGACGGCCAGGTGGAGATGCCGTTGAAGGCGGGTGATGAGATCGTCTTTTGTCGCAGCCGTCACCGTCTGAATCTGGTGCGGCTCAATGGTAGTTCTTTCTTCAAAACGCTCCGGCAAAAACTAAGCTGGAGCGGTTCCAATGTTTAATTTCATGAGTGCAGCCAATGTGTCATCGGCTTCGGCGTCTAGCGTCCGGCCGGTTTGTTGTCTGTCAGTTCGTACCCCACTTTTCCCATGGTTCGTTTAAAAGATATCGCTCAAGCCGCCGGTGTGTCCGTGATGACTGTCTCCAAGGTCCTCCGTGATGCGCCTGACATCTCTGCCGCCACCAAAGTCCGCATCCGCAAGCTCTCGGAAGAGATGGGCTACGTGCCGGATGTGCTGGCCCGTGGTTTGCGCAGCCGCAGCGCCAAGCTGTTCGGTCTGCTCATCGCCTCCTCCACCAATCCGCTTTATGCCCGTATGGTCATGGCCATCGAGGAGCGCGCGTTTGAGATGGGCTTTGAGGTCATCCTTGGCCACTCCTTGAACCGTCCGGAACGCGAAGAGATGTATATCCGTCGTTTCCTGTCGCGCCGGGTGGACGGGATTTTTGTGGTGCCGGTTTATCGTCTCGACCAGAAGGCCCCGATCTATGATGAACTGGAGAAGCATGGCATCCCTACAGTCCTCCTCGGCCACAAGGCTCCGTTCTGCCAAAACTTTGTGAATGTGGAGACGGATGACATCGGCTCCAGCTACCTGGCCACCAAGCATCTTTTGAAGCTCGGCCATCGGCGTATCGCTTTCCTGGCAGGTCACCAATCCTCGCCTTCCTCACAGGAACGGCTGGAAGGTTACCGCCGCGCTTTGAAAGAAGCGGGTGTCGAATATGATGACCGCCGCATCTTTGTCGCGGGTGCCACGATCGAGGAGGGCCGCAACGCCGCTTTGCAGATGCTCAATGAATCGTGCGATGCGACCGCCGTGCAGGCCGTGAATGACTTGGTCGCCATCGGTGCCGCGAATGTTTTCCTGGATCAGGGTTTGAAGATTCCTGACGATATCTCGGTGATGGGTTTCGGCAATGTGCTTACCAGCGAACATTTCCGCGTGCCGCTCACGACGGTGCGTCAACCGAAGTTCCGCTTGGGTGTGGCGGCGATGGAATCCATGAACATGCTGATCGCTGGTGAAAAGCCCGAGACTCAACGGCTTTCCGCCGAGGTCTTAGAGCGTGACAGCACGGCCGCTCCGAAGGCCGGCTGATCACTTGCGTCGCCACCCGGCGATGAACATGCCGTTGCCGCCAAGTGTCTGTGGCCAGGCCCAGTATTGCCCGGGCTGTTCACTCTGCACGGCTTGCGCCAAAGCGGCCGGGACCTCCAGAGGCTCAAACTCCGGATGCTCGCTGGTGAAATGGTCGGCTGTCTCGCTGGTTTCCGGATTGGAAAGCGTGCAGACAGAGTAAATCAGTTTTCCGCCCGGCTTCACGGAGCCAGCCACCCGTTCCAGCAATTGCCGCTGGATGACGGACAATTCCGCGACATCCTTGGGCGTGGTGCTCCAGCGGGCATGCGGGTTCCGTTGCCACGTGCCGATACCACTGCAGGGGGCATCCACCAGAATGCCGTCGAACTTGGCTTTCGTCGGCAGCTTGGAACTGCCATCCCAGAGAGCGGAGCGGTAGTTGAAGCACTGGGCCCGGCTCGCGCGCAGTTTCAATTTCTTCAAGCGCCAGTCCGCCCGGTCCGTGGCCCAGACCAGTCCCTTGCTCCGCATCTGGTCGGCGAGGTGCAATGTTTTGCCGCCTTCACCCGCGCACGTGTCCCACCAGGTCTCGCCCGGCTTGGGCGCGCAGAACATGCCGACAAGTTGAGAAGCGATATCCTGCAATTCAAACTCACCGGCGTGAAATTCCTGTGATCGGAAGAGGTCTGCTTCGCCATCATAGCGGATGGCTTCCGGCATGCCGGGCACGGAGAAATCTTCAAAGATGCCCAGCTTTTCCCGCAAGCTCTGGTCCTGGCCTATACGCGCCCGCAACCACAGATCTGGAGCTGATTGCAAAGCCCGCGCCCATTCCACGGATACTTCCATCACTTCTTTCGTCCAGGGTGGCACGCTGTTGTTCTGCAGTGATTCGGCAGTGAAAGAATCCGGCCGTTCTTCAAACCGTTTGGCCAGTTGCTTGCCGAGCTTGATGCGCGGGTAGAGCGAATGCAGGTGGCGCAACCAGCCATACCAACGGTAGTAATCGAAAACGAGCTGGCTGATGTCCCGGGCGTCGGCACGGGTCACTTTGCGGGCCTTCAATTCATGGCGCAGCAACGCATCCGCCGGGCGTTCCGACGTGGCGTTCTGGATGATATGCGCCGCCACCCGCAGCAGCGCGGAGGGCAGGTCGTCGATCTCGGATGTCAGTGGTTTGGCCACGGAGTCATTAAAGCAGTGCACCGGGGTTAAACAACAGCGATTTAACCGGAAAAAGTCATACGATTTTGGCAGCCCATCGTTGTCGCCGTCGGCCGCTTCGCTTATTTTCAACGAACCATGAGCTGGTTCGCTCAATGCAAAGTAGTCTGGCAACGCATGCGGAGTCCTTTCGTCAGGACTCCGTCTTTGGATTCTTTGCTGGCGACCGCTTCGCCCAAGGACTCCATCGCCGAGCGGTTGAACTGGCTTTGCGACCTGCTGGGCTGGATCCGCCGTCCGGCTGATACAGTCGCGGATGTGGAGGCGCCGCGCGGGAAGTTGCAGGCTAGTCGCGTGCGGTTTCTGCTGAAGATGTTGGAGCGTAACGAGACCCAGCGCATCGCCGTGGCCCGCACCTTGCGCTCCATCTTGCGGGATACCAGCGCGCTCGATCTGTTCTGTGAGACTGGCATTCCTCGTGAACATGGCCTGCTGCGCGAAGCGGCCATCCGTTTGTCAGAACGCTTTCTGCCGGACCGGCCTTACAGTGGCGAACTGGGCATGCTTTTCGATCGCCTTTTTCCGCATGGTGAAGATCCGGCCTGGCTGGAGCGTTTGGACGATGACACGCTCACACGTTTGATCAATCTGCTGCAGGGAGACTTGGAAACGGAGGAAACGGATTGGAATAATCTCCATCTGGACATGGAAGAGGCGATTGTGCAATTGGCCTCCGGTATCCGGATCACTGGTACTTCTTTGGAGATACGGTCGCGTATCACGCGTAAGCATTTTCGGGAGTTGCCGTTCTTCAAGCTGACGACAGCTACCGAGGCCTTGCTCATCGTCTACCGCAAGCAGACAGATGCCGACCTCACGGCGGAGCTGAATCATTTGCGGGCCCAGATGGAAAGCTGCGGCAAAGCTATCGACACCGCCTACAGCCATCTGGAGGAATACGGCGTCAGCACGGATATCGTTTACAGCTTGGACCGCATGGAGAAGCAGTTGGCGCGCATGGAGTCGCTGCTTGATCTCTTGCTGAACCGAAAGGCACCCGTCACACGGATGGCGGGTTTCATCGCCCGGCTCATCCGGGAGCATCAGGCGCATCGTGGCGTGCGCTCTTTGTTGCGCGGCAATCTTGAGTTGCTCACCCGCAAGATGGTCGAGCGGACGGCTGAGACGGGCGAGCACTACATCGCCCGCGACCGAAAACAATATGATGAGATGTTTCATCATGCCGCGGGCGGCGGTGCCATCATGGCACTGACCACGTGGGCCAAGTTCGCGCTGTCGGCGATACCATTTCCGGAACTGGTGCATGGGTTTGTGCTGGGCTTGAACTACGCGACGGCCTTTGTAGTCATCCAACTTTCCGGTTTCACTTTGGCGACCAAACAGCCAGCGACGACAGCGCCCGCCTTGGCCGCGCGGATGCATAATGTGCGCGATCCCGCCGCGCTGGAAAAGCTGGTGGATGAGATCGTCTGCCTCATCCGTTCACAGACCGCCGCTATCGTAGGGAATATCGCGGTCATCTTTCCGGGTGCCTTGTTGATCGCTTTTATCGGCTATCTGTTGCTGGGTGAACCCATGCTCGGTGTGGAGAAGGCGGAGAAGACATTGAAGGGGCTATCCATCTTGGGGCTTACGCCGTTTTACGCCGCTATCACGGGAGTGATGCTTTGGTTCACCGGTCTGGCAGCCGGATTTGCCGACAACTGGTTCGCCTATCACCGGCTGAAATCCGGCATCACCAACAGCCCGCGGTTACAGTTCATCTTTGGTCCAAGTGGCGCGGCGCGCTTGGCCGATTTCCTCGACCACAATATCGCCGGGCTCACGAGCAATATCTCCTTGGGTTTTATTCTGGGATTCCTGCCAGTATTGGGGGTGATGACCGGGTTTCCCATCGATATCCGTCATGTGACCATCGCCTCCGGCCAGTTTGCTGCTTCAATTTTCACCTTAGGCAGTGAGGTGGTTTTCCTGCCGGCTTTCTGGCTTGGTCTGGTCGGAGTGCTGTCAGTCGGAGCCATCAATGTGGCCGTGAGCTTTGGGTTGGCGATGCTGGTCGCCATCCGTGCCCGCGGCGTTGCCGCTCCGCAACGTGATGCCATCTACTTCGCGCTCTGGCAGCGCTTCTGCCGCCAGCCCTTGAGCTTCCTGCGTCCCGGCAAGGACGAGGTCGCTCCCGCAGCGGTACATTGAGGCGTCAGTCTGGCGATTGCTTGGGAGTGGTTGCCGGTTCAAACGGGAGTCGCAATTGCTGCACCCGCAATTCCGTGAGCCCGCTGACGCCTAATCCGATCAGGCGCAAAGGCCGGTTGACGAGTTGCTCTTTTGCCAATAACCAACAACCGAAGCGGTAGATGTCTTTTGCTTCGATGATCGATTCCTCGAAGGAAAGTTGACGGGTGAGGGTGGTGAAGTCGCTGTAACGCACTTTCACCTGGATGGTATGCGCTGCGAGCCGCCGACGGGAGAGTTTGGCGGCGATCTCCTCTGCTTGTTCCTTGAGACACGCGCGCAGGATAGGGCGGTCATCGGTGTCGTTGAGAAACGTGTTCTCGCTGCTGATGCTTTTGACATCATCGCCGAGTTCCAATGGGCGGTTGTCTTCGCCGAACGCGAACCGCTTGAGTTCCGGTCCCCAAGAGCCGACGAGCGCGCGCAAGTCCCCCTTATAGTCCTGCAAATCGCCGACTTTCCGAATCCCGGCGTTGTTCAAGGTCTCATTGGTGACTTTGCCGATGCCATGCAGTGAACGGACGGGCAGGGGACGTAGAAAGTCAGCCTTGCCGGTCTCGCGGATAAGCGTCAGGCCGTCAGGTTTCTGATAATCGCTCGCGAGCTTGGCGAGCAGCTTGTTCGGTGCGATGCCGATGGTGGCCGTCAGGTTGCGCTCGCGTTTGATGGCCGCCCGTATCTCTTCCGCCAGTGGTACTGCGGACTCCAGACTGGCATCATGCGTCTCC
>CAZRGY010000034.1:0-16472 GCA_964599715.1 uncultured Verrucomicrobiota bacterium
CTGGTCCAGATTTCCACCTATACCCTGACACTAAACGCGGTGGAAAACATCCTGAATCGCACCACCATTCCCGTTGAGCTTTTGCCCTCTTTGGATGCCGAACTGATCAGGGCCGAAAACTCCTTGCAACTTACCCGGGCGTTAGCGGGAGAACGCGGCATGAATGCCGCTTTTTTTGAGAATCCCATCGCTGCAGCCAAGGGTGGGCCATTGAGCACCGGTGAGGCTTTTAGCGCTTCAGCATACAAACTAACCGGACTGCAATACTCAGATTTTACCACTTATCTGGAGTTCATGGAAAAGCACCTCAACGCCAGCCAGCTACCTGTGGCGGAGCGCATGGAAGCATTTCGACAAATTGAACAGGCACTGAAAGATCGTGTAGCACGGGGGCATTTTCGGATGCTTTTCACCAGTTTAATGATACCCTCGCTCAGCAAAACCGGGGAAAGAAGCGTAACCATCTTAGCTCATCTGCGTCTGGCCCGGTTGGCCCTCAAGCTCCAAACTTATCAAGCTGGGCATGCTGGCAAATTACCTTCCACGCTGGATGAGTTGACTGATGTACCTCAGGACCCATTTGATGATAAGCCCCTGCGTTATCGCCAAACCGAAACTGGTTTCGTCATCTGGAGCATCGGCCCCGATGAGATCGATCAAAATGGCCAGCCACGCTCACGAAACTCTTCCGGAGAGGCTTATGACCTTTTGTTCACGATAGAACGTCTAAAGACGGACACTAATAAATGAACCCGGACGAAGTGATTCCTCGATACCTGAGCAAAGCCCCCATCGATCCTTTTACGGACACCCCCTGCTCTACCGCATCACGACGAACGGCTTTCGCATTTATAGTGTCGGAGAAAATGGCCAAGACAATGGCGGATTGACTCGCCACGAGAGCAGTTTTGCGAATAAATCGGACGACGTCGTGTTCTTGATAGAAGGCGAACGATTGAAAGCCCCATAATGCCGTTACCATGAAGTCCGCGCAGCCTTATCCACCGCCAGCGGCTGCTGATTCTCCTCCGCCACGTCGTCACCGTGGGCTCATCTACGGATTACTTGGAATCATCCTCTCTGTCGTATTGTTCCTAGGCTTGAGCCAACTTCAGCGCCATCACACCCGGCAAAAGATCGACACCAAACTCGCCGCCATCCGCGCGCAAGGACTGCCAACTAGCCTGACTGAGTTGAACACGTTTTACGAAACCGTCCCGGATGAGGAGAACGCCGCCCTCCTGCTGAATCAAGTCAGCCGCCATATCGTGAACTGGCCTTACTACGACACCCATATCGGCATCTCCCCCACCAGCCTCCTCTATGCCACCAACCCCATCACTCCCCAGGCCAAAGCGGTCTTGAGCGATCTCATCAGCAGCAATCAACCAGCTTTGAAGTTGATCCATAAAGCGACCGACCGATCCAGATTTCGTTATCCCTTGGATTTCACCCAAGACCCAGCTGCTTCGATCAATCATTGGGGGGAGATGAAGAAACTGGTGCAGTTGCTGCGTTTGGAATCTTTGAATCATTTTGCAGAAGACCGGAAGGCCATGGCCTTGAATTCCGTGAGCACATCTTTGTTCGTCATCCGCTCCATGGATGGAGAACCCGTGCAGAGCTCACTTCACGTTCAGTATGCCTGTGCCGCGATCGCCTTGTCCGGACTTGAAGAACTCCTCCAGCGGGCGGACTTTGCCACTGCCGATTTGAAAACCCTGCAGGATGATATCCGCAGCTTGGAAAAGAGCTTGGATATTACCCGGGTATTGCAAGGCACCCGCGCCTATACTTTGGGGTCATGGTCGGCTCCGGCCAGCAGCGTGGCCGCCCGTTCCGGATACGCCATTGCCACTCCATTCGATTCCTTCCCTGCTTTTGTGCAACGTCGCGCCTGGCAGATGTATGAACAAGGCGGTCACAAGGAAGCTGATCTCCTAAACTTTCTTGGGCTGTATGAAGAGATTCTCGCCATGGCCCAACTCCCAACTCACGAAGCCTTGGTAGCCAGCCAGAATCTGGAGAAACAATTGAAAGCTTCCCTGAAACCTTCGATGAACAGGATCAAGACGACATCGGAATTATCGCTCCTGCTGCAGATCTTTCCGAAACAGGCAGAATTACTGGCCGTCTTGCGCAATGCCCAGACCGCCCTTGCCGTCGAGCGCTTCCGTCTGGAAAACAACCGCCTCCCCGATGGTCTGGGCGAAATCATCCCGCAATACTTGTCAGCCGCCCCTATCGATCCCTTCACCGGCCATCCGCTGCTATATCGTGTCACCGATCACGGTTTCCGCACTTGGAGCATTGGTCCAGATGAGATTGACCAAGGCGGCGCCCTCAAGCCCCAAGTTACAACAGGCAAAAATTACGACATTACCTTCACCATCGGAAAACCCGCTGTCCCTTGATATTCCATGCCTGAAGCAGCTGAAAACGAAGCCCCTATCCAAGCCTCACGGCCTTGGTATAATCACTACCGTCTGGCTTTGTTTGGACTGGGCGGCATGGTTTTATTCGTCCTGCTCTTGCTGGGCTTCGGGCGACTTCAGCGTTACTTCACCCAACAAAAAATTGATGCCAAGCTGGCCGCTATCCGCGCGCAAAACTTGCCCACCACCTTGGCAGAACTGGATACCTTTTACACCCATGTCCCCGATGCGGAAAACGGCGTCCTCTCACTGCTGCAATACCAGAACCATTATGTGGCTTGGGATGAGATCAATGCACCATGGATTGGCGACCTGTCCTCCAACAGCGTCATGTACGTGACCAATCCCATAACTCCAGCCGCACGTATCGCCCTGCAGAACATCATTGTCAGCAATCAAACCGCATTGCGCTATATCTATGATTCCGTCACCAAACCGAAATGGCGTTACCCAGTGGATTTCAATCAAGGGGTGACCAATCTGTTCTTAAATTTGAATGAGCCAATGATAATCATCAGATTGCTCCGTCTGGTATCTTTGCATCATCTGGCCGAAGGACGCCATTCAGAAGCATTAAGATCAATCGGCACCTCCTTCCAAGTCTCTGACTCCTTAGCCCATGAACCGCTGCTCATTTCCTTTTTGGTCAGAAACGCCTGCTTGGCGATCTCAGAAAGCAGTCTTGAGAGACTTCTGCAAAGAGAAGAATTCCCTGCGGCAGATCTCGCGCAGTTGCAACAGTTGATCGCGGAATCAGAAGGTGAAACAGATTTACTGCGGATACTTCACGGCGAGCGGGCCTTTATCATTGGTTCCTGGAATGAACCGGCCAGCCAGCAGCTCTATGCTCCAGCAACTCCCTTCGATAACTGGCCGGCATCCCTGCAAAAATTCGGCTGGGAATACTACGAAAGAGGCGGAGCCAAGGAAGCTGACCTGTTGAATTTCCTGTCCTTGTGCGAACAACTGGAAGTGGCCCTCAAATCGGATTCAGCGGTAGCCTTGCAACAAAGCCGGGTGATAGGAGATCGTTTTATTCCACCAGACAAACCGGCCATGGACATGATTTCAACGGCTTACCTCGCGCCCATCATGCTGAGTATGATTGAGAAAAACACCAGCTTGAGTGCCAGCTTGCGCGTCACGCAAACCGCTCTCGCCGTCGAGCGCTTCCGCATGGAACACAAGCGCCTTCCCAAAACCTTGGGTGAACTACTGCCGCAGTATTTGAAAAGCACTCCCATCGATCCCTTCACCCAAGCTCCCTTGCTCTATCGTATCACTGAAAAGGGCTTCCGCATCTACAGCACCGGCAAGGATGGCCAAGACGACGGGGGCTTCACCCGCTCTGAAAAGGAAATTTCAGAAAACGATGATATCGTCTTCAGCGTAGAAAGAGTGCCGTCTCCTTGAATCTCAAACAGAACCGCCCCATCTCATCGCAATCTGCGCTCATCTGCATCTATCTATGGTTAATATCCAAATAGCTTAGTTCAGCAAAATTCCCCGGCGGATATACGTCGGCACATCCAGATCTTCGCCCTTGTGGATCGTCGGCTCACTCTTTTCGAAGCGCCCCTTGGAGACGACTTCCAGCGGCAGTTGTTGCTGAAACGCATTCGCAGACTTACGCCGCCGACCGCCACCCACCAAGCCACGCGCTTGCAAAAGCTCCTGCGTTTTCTCGGCTGAAAGTTCTGGCGGGGGAGCCACAAAACGTTGTGTATGCTGCACACTCTCCTGACGTTTCAGGAAATGCGTCTCCATCTCCGGGGCATCTTCCGCCACCGTGCGCTGCGTCTCGATCGTATCGGGAGATGCCGGAGCATCCACTTGGAAGCGGGAGGCCACCAAAGTCACACTAAGCCGTTGATTGTAGTGGGAGTCGATCGCCGCACCGAGGATCAGATGCGCCCCTTCTGCCCGGCGGTTCACCTGCTCCATGATACGATTCACTTCGGCCATCGAGAGATCGGCCCCGCCCATGATGCTAACCAGCACAGATTGCGCCCCGGTCAGCATTTCACCACCTTCCAGCAATGGGCTGGACATGATCTTCTCCACGATTTCCTTCGCCCGCTGCGGCCCCGTCGCTTCGGCTGATGCAAAGAAACTCTCTGCATGCCGTCCCTTCAAAGCGGAACGCAGATCGGAGAAATCTATATTGATCAACCCCGTCTGGGTGACCAAACGCCAGATGCCCCGCACGCCATCAGCGATGAGCTCATTCGTGAATTCAAAAGTATCCGCCAGGCTCGTGTTCTCATCGATCATCTTGAACACCTTCTGGTTTGGCAGACAGACGACCCCATCCGCTTCCGCCTTCAGATGTTCCAATCCCAACAATGCCTGTTTGCGACGACGGCTGCCCTCGCAATCGAACGGCAAAGTCACCACGCCCAAGACCAAAGCCCCGGCCTCACGGGCGATCCGCGCGATCACCGGGCTCGCACCCGTGCCTGTGCCACCGCCCAGACCGGCCACGATGAAAACCAAGTCCGCTCCCTGACACATTTCGCGCAACTGAGCTTCGTCCGCCTCGGCTGCCGCTTGTCCCATGGCCGGATCACCACCCGCACCCAGACCGCGCATATCCGTCGCACCCAATGAGTGTTTGTCCGGCACCGGACAGGCATTAAGCGCCTGCGAGTCGGTATTCATCACCGTCAGGCGCGCATCGCCAGGTGGATTCAACAGCAGCCGCGTCAACGCATTGCCACCCGCACCGCCCACGCCGAACACGCGGATTGAAAGAGCCTGGTTCACCAAACCGCCAGTATCTGAAGTGCTCATTGTTTTATATGCTGGATTGTTAGCCGCGGCGTCCCGGCATCAGTGAACCGATGGTTTCTTTGATTCCGGACAGGAGTCCGCCACGCCCTGTTTTACCTTTCTGCTGCAAAGAACCGAATTTCACCAAACCGATGGTGGTCGCGAATTCCGCCTGTTTAAGGGCATCGCTCAAACCGTTGATAGAGCAGGCCTGCCCTAGCATCACCGGCATCTGGAAAACCCGCTCCGCCATATCCTGGATGCCCGGGATACGGGCTCCGCCACCGCAGATGGTCACGCCTGCCCGCAGATATTCGTGCAAGCCATGCCGTGCCAAATCTTGGTCGATCAGTTGCAAAGTCTCCTCGATCCGCAAGGACATGATCCGGCGCAGATGATCACAATTCACTGTGCGGGCCGGCAAGCCTACCTCGTTCGCCAAGGCGATAGATTTGCCACGCAGCGCCTCATCCATCATCGCCCCGCCGTGCTCGATCTTCAATTGCTCCGCCCGTCCCAGCGGCAGCTTCAAGCCATACGCCAAGTCATTCGAGATATGATCACCACCCACGGCCAGCACCCCTGTGTGCTTCACCACGCCGTTGTTGTAGACCACGTATTCCGTTGTCCCGGCTCCGAAGTCGATGACCAGTGCGCCCAATTCCTTCTGGGTGTTGTTCAACACGGCCAGCGAGGAAGCCAAACCACCGAAAACCACTTCCTCCACCTCCAGTTGCAGCCCCTTCACCGTACGGATGGAATTGCGGATGCGATTCAAATTGCCGTGTACCACATGCACATCCACCTCTACCCGCGCGCCCAGCATGCCCACTGGATTTTGGATACCTTTCTGCCCATCGATCGTGAAATGCTGGCGGATGGCGTGCACCACGTAGTTCTCCGCGGGCAGATTGACTGCCTTGGCATTGCGCACCACGTCCTGCACATCATCCTCGTTGATCTCGCGATCCGCGGACACCACCGGATGCACGCCGTGATTGTTGAACCCGCGCAAATGATTGCCCGAGACCCCCAGATACACACTGCGGATCTCCACATCGGCCATCTGCTCGGCCTCCACGATGGCATTGCGGATGTCTTCCTCGGCCAAAGACGAGTCGGTGATCTCGCCCTTGCGCACGCCACGTGAGCGGGCTTGGCCGATGCCGATGACGCTCAGCGCGCCATTCTCGTTCAACTCCCCGACCGCGGCACACACCTTGGAGGTGCCGATCTCGAGGCCGACTATGATGTTGGCGGAATCAAACATTGTTTCTGCGGGTTCGGATGGTTTTGGGCTTGGGCGCTGGAATGGGGGCATCATTCTGCTGCGCCCACAGAATCGGGACGTTATTGGTCACGGATAAATCCAAGACTCCCAACCGTTGGCGCACACGCAGCGCATAATCATGCGCCAACCGCCAGCGTTGGAACTGTCCCTCAAAATCTTGCATGCGGAAGATGACCTCATTCCCTTGCGACGTGGCCACCTTCAGGACTTCCGCCTCGGAGACATCCACATACTTCAGATCTACCATGCCGAACATGGGTGAATTCTCGAAGGCAACGACCAGCTTCAAAGCTTCCTGCACTTGCGGAATCTCCAACGGCTTGCCCGGACGCAATTCACTGGCCGGGATGCCCGTGATCGTCGGAAACCACTCGCCGACTGGTGCCGGCTCGGCACGCAAGCGGTTGTCCACCGGGAGCATCACGTACCCGTTTGCGTCTAACTGATAGATGAACGGCTCATACTTTTGGGCACCCACCGGTTTCCGCAACGTATACACCTGCGCCACCGGGATGCGTTCTGTGACCCGGATGCGCAGCGTAGAAGGCAACACCCGTTCCACCGACACATGCTGCACCATCGGGGCGAGTTCCAGATCCCGCTTCACCCGCTTCAGATCCAAGGCCAGCAGGTTCTCCCCCTGCTTTACCCGCGACCAGCGCCAGAGACTGGCCGGAGCCAGCACGCCGTCCGTCTTCACATCGATGGTCTTGATGGCAAAGGCGTCGTTCTCATAGACCAAACGATCCATGAACCACTCACCTCCGCGCCAGATCGCCAGGCTGCCGATAATCAAGGTCAAACACACCGCGATGATACCGCTCGCCAGCTTCAAGCGCTCCTTGCGCACCTGCTCGGAGCGCAGCTTGACCTCGAGCACATTGTCGCGCTTCATCCGTCGGTTTCTCGTTTTCTTGCCAAAAAAAATCATCTCAATTTTTCCTCAGTTGTTCTTGCGTACCAGCGCCAGATCGATCATCCGCTGGCACAATCCTGAATAAGTGATCCCTGCTGCCGCTGCCGCTTTCGGCAACAGGCTTGTCTCGGTCATGCCGGGCAAGGTGTTGACCTCCAGCACCACCGGGTCGCCATTCTCACGCACCATCACATCCACCCGCGCGTAATCCCGACCGTCCACCGCCTTGAACGCCCCCAGTGCGGCAGCCTGGATCCGCTGGGTGGTCACTTCATCAAATGGTGCGGGGCATAGATACTCCGTGCGCCCCGCCGTATATTTGTTCGTGTAGTCGTAGGAGCCTTCCTTCGGCCGCACTTCCACCACGGGCAACACTTGCTCGCCCAAAACACCCACCGTCGTCTCGCGGCCCATGATGCGTTCTTCCGCCAGCACTTCCGTATCGTGCGCCAGCGCTTCCCGCAGAGCCGTCGGCCATTGCTCCTTCGTATCGACAAATTGTAAGCCCACACTGGAGCCTTGCCGCACCGGTTTGATGACCAGTGGCGGTTGCAGATGTCCCGGCATCGGCTCATCCGGAGATGAGAAAACGGCGAACGCCGCCGTCGGCACTCCCGTCTCCAGGCAACGTTGCTTGGTCAGCACTTTGTCAAAAGCCAGTTTGCTCGCCGCCACACCGCACCCGGTGTAGGGCATACCCAACTGCTCCAAAGCCGCCTGCACCGTACCGTCTTCACCGTAAGTGCCATGCAAAGCCAGAAAGACCACTTGCGTCCCTTCCGGGAGCTGCCAACCGGGCATCTTCGGGTCCAGCTCATCCACCTGATGTCCCAAACTGCGCAAGGATTGCGCCACCGCTGCGCCCGTGCGCAACGACACTTCCCGCTCGGCGGATGGTCCGCCCAGCATCACAGTGATGTGCAATTTCTCGCTCATACCAAATCTTCCCCCACGATCTGCACCTCGGTGCGCATCTCGATACCCCGCGTCTGCCGCACCTTCTGTTTGATGACCTCGATCAGCGCCAGCACGTCTTTCGCCGTCGCGGTGCCATCATTCACAATAAAATTTCCATGCTCGGCGGATACCACTGCCCCGCCGACCCGCGTTCCCTTCAGCCCCAGCTCATCCACCAGCTTGCCCGCCGGAATTTGCGCCGGATTCTTGAAGATACAACCCGCACTCGGTTTCGGCGGTTGTGAAGCCCAACGCTTCTGGCTGTAAGCCTGCATCCGCTCATCGATCGCCGTCGGTTCATCAGCACGGCCACGCAAGACCACGCCCAAGGCGATATTCTCATCGAACAACGCGCAATGACGGTATTCCACTGGCACCTCACCAGCCGGTCGTTCATGCACTTCACCCGCGCGATCCATGAACCGCACCGACTCCACCACCGCGAACATCTCGGACTGCATCGCCCCGGCATTCATCCGCAAACCGCCACCGATATTGCCCGGAATGCCTTCCATGAATTCCATCCCGGCGATGCCCTGACGCTTCGCTTCCTGCGCCACATTCTTCAACCGCGCACCCGCACCACAGGTCAGACGCAAACCATCGACCTCAATTCGACTGAAATGCTCGTGCGCGAGCGAAATCACCACGCCCCGGATACCACCATCACGGATCAGCAGATTGGAACCGCGGCCGAGCATGAAAAACGGGATCTTACGAGACTCGCAAAACCGCACCACTGTTGCCAGCTCCGCTTCATTCTGCGGTTCCACGAACAGGTCTGCCTTGCCGCCGACTCGCATAGTCGTCCGCTTGGCCAAAGGTTCATCACGACGGCAGAGCGTCTCCGGCGAAAGCCTGCCCGCCAGTTCATCCAATGCGCTCCGGTCAAAACCGCTCATGCCCTGCTTCAATTCCTGTGCAAATTCATGGGCTGCCTTGGTGATGTCACCCGCACCGAGAAAGATAACCAGATCACCCGCTTGAAGTACAGCCTTTATCTGCTTTTTCAGCTCACCAAGTGTCGGTGCGAACTCCACTGCCTGTCCGGCCTGCCGCACTGTATTGGCCAGCAGCTGGCCATCCACTCCCGGGATGGGCGGTTCACTGGCCGCATAGATCTCATTGATCCAGAGTTTGTCCGCCAATTTGAAAGCCGTGGCAAACTCACCCAGCAAATGCTGCGTGCGGGTATAGCGATGCGGCTGGAACGCCACCAGCAGCCGCCCGCGCGCAAGCCCCTTCATCGCCCGCAAAGTCGTCTCGATCTCTTCCGGATGATGTCCGTAGTCATCAAACACCCGCACCTGTTCATCCCGGTAAAGCTCCTGCTGCCGCCGTGCCGCACCACGAAACGGGGCCAAAGCCTCAGCGATATCTTCTGCGGCATAACCCAGAGTGTGCAACAACGCCACCGTGCCAGCGGCATTGGACACATTCTTCTCACCTACAAGCGATAGGTTGAATGCACCCACCCGTTCCTCACCCCGCCATAGTTCAAAGGCATTCGCGAAGTTCCCGGTCAACTTCCGCGGTTCGATGCGGTAGGTCGCCAGCGGATTGAATCCGAAGGAGACGCTGTTCTGCCGTTGGGCAAACATCGAGACCAATCGCGGATCATCCGCGCAATAAGCCACGAATCCCCGCGTCTGCCCGGCGAAACGGTTGAACTCTTCGCAGATCGCGTCCAGATTCGCGTAATAATCGAGATGTTCCTCATCCACATTCAAGATGATGGCGTGTTCCGGATGAAACTCCCGCAAGGTCCCATCACTCTCATCCGCCTCGATAACAAAGTAAGGCGACTGCTCACGTGCCTCGACTGCCAAAGCGTTCCGCGCTTCGCCACTGGACCCTACCGCCAAGCCAGCCAGCGAAAATGTCGCGTGCCGTCCCAGTTGCGGCACCAGTGCTCCTACCGCATAGCTCGGCTGGGCCTGCAATTGTCGCAATGCAAATGAAAGCAATGCAGCCGTGGTCGTCTTCCCGTGCATACCGGCCACACAAACACCCCGCTGCTGATGTAGCAGTGCCGCCAACAAGACCGCCCTTCGCACGATGGGTATCTCCAGCCGTTCCGCGGCTACCAGTTCCGGATTGTCCAGCCGGACCGCTGAAGTATAGACCGCCAGAACCGGACGATGCTCTTCCACGATACGGGCCGCGTGACCTTCGTAAACCCGGGCACCACGTTGGCGCAGCTGCCGGACTTCCTCGCCATCCACGACATCAGAACCGGAAACGCTGAAACCCAGATCCAACAAGAGATGGCCGAGCCCACTCATGCCGCAGCCACCCGCTCCCACGAGATGGACCGTCGCCCCCGCTGGAGCTGCTGCCAGCAATGCTACGACTTCACTGGTTGTTAAACGCTTCACGCCTGTCTCTGCCCTGCCGATGATTTCTCTGCTTGCACCTACCGCTCCGCCACGACATCTGATGAAGGCACCGCTACTCCCGCACCGGCACTAAGAGCCTTGCTGCGCCCCTGTCGGATCGATTGCAAAATTGTCTCGGCCATATTCGCCGCGGCAGATGGCGTATGCCATTGCGCCAATGCATGACCGATGGCCTCTCTGGTGGACCGGTTGCCGATCAGCTCCAGTAACACCAGGTTCAACGCTTCTGGACGCCCGTTCCGCTGTTCAACGATCCGCGCGGCATTCGTATCCACAAATGCCCGCGCGTTGTGATATTGATGATTGTCCGCCGCCTGCGGGAATGGGATCAGCACCGTCGGCAGCCGCATCGCCGCGATCTCCGCCAGTGAGGAAGCCCCAGCCCGGCTGATCGCCGCCGAAGCAGCCCCCATCGCCAACTCCATCTCTCTGAAGAAAGGCCTGACCAATGCTTTGGCCTTCTGCGCCGCATAAGCGTTTTGTACCCGCTCGTAATCTTCGGTCCCTGTCAGGTGCAGATATTGCAGCTCGGGTGACATCAGCTTCAGATTCGGCAACATGTGCAGCACCAATTCATTGATGCCCCGTGCACCTTGACTGCCCCCCATGATAAGCAATAGCGGCTTCGCTGGATTGAATCCCAGCGCTGTCTTGCAACCTTCCGGATCCAGCGGCTCGAACTGCGCGCGGACTGGCATACCCACACTCAACACCTTGGGTGCCTTCAGGTGTGCTTCCGTCTGGGGAAACCAAGTAAAGGCCTGATCCACCCTCGGAGCCAGCCAGCGATTCGCCCGGCCGGGGATCGTGTTGGAATCATGCAAGAACGTCTTCGCCCCGAAGCTGCGCCCCGCCAAGATGGGGGCCACACTGGTAAAGCCACCCATCGCCAATACCGCATGCGGTGCCTTCTCGCGAAACCGTGCCATGCACAATTGCCGTGACTGCCAGAACTTCAAAAAGAACTTAAGATACTGTCCCCGCTGCAACCCCACCGCAGGCAGGGTGACCACATCCATCCCCCGCACCGCCTTCACAGCCTGCTGGTCAACATCCTTGGGCGAGACCATCAAGGTCACCTGACAGCCACGCAGCAACAATTCCTCGGCCACAGCCAGACCGGGAAAGAGGTGTCCCCCCGTGCCGCCGCAGGCGATCACGATGGAGGGCGTTGGTGCTTTGTTTTCCATCAGGTTGTTTGGGGTGTGCCCAGGGCCCCGTTAGGCATATCGCTGGTGCTCTTGACGTCGGATTCGACCAGCGACGGAGCCTGCCGTGCGACGCTCAACAACAAGCCCACCGCTGTCAGCATGACCAACAGATTGGAACCGCCGTAACTGATGAACGGCAGGGAAATACCTTTGTTCGGCAATGCGCTCGTGACCACACCGATATTGATGAACGCCTGTAAGCCGATCAAAAAAGTGATTCCCGTGGCCAACAAACGGCCAAAGGCGTCTTTCGCCTTGGAAGCGATGTAGACCCCGCTCGCCACGATACCGACAAAACCGATAACCACGCCGATGGTGGCGATCAGTCCCAGCTCCTCACCGATGATGGAAAAAATGAAATCCGTATGATGCTCGGGCACAAAGCCCAGCTTCTGTCGCCCGTTACCCAAGCCCAACCCAGACCAACCGCCCGAACCCAAAGCGATCATGGCCTGCCAGGCCTGATAGCCCACCCCTTCCCGGTTCTCCTCAAGATACAACCAGCTGAACACGCGCTTCATGCGCATCGGATCATGCCAGATGGAGATGCACAGCCCCACAATACCGGCCATCACCGGTGGAATAAAATAGCGCATACGCACCCCCCCAACGAGGAGCAGTACACAAGTGACGGCCGAGAGCAAAATGGCGGTGCCCCGGTCTGGCTCAACAAAAATCAACCCGATCAGTAAACCGGCAAAACAACCCGGCACCACCAAGCCATTCTTGAAGCCCGGCATCTGCCGTTGAAAACGCTCGCCATACCAAGCCAGCATGAAAACCAACGCCAACTTGCCCAGTTCCGAGGGCTGAAGGCGCGCGACGCCGAGATCAAACCAGCGCCGCGCACCGTTGATTTTCAGACCGATGCCCGGAATCAGCACCAACACCAGCAAGAGGACGGCGAACCCGTAGATCCACCAGACCGATTTGCGCAGCACTTGGTAATCAAGCGAGGCCACCGCCACACAACTGATGAGGCCTGCCCCACACCAGACCAGTTGCATGACCAGATAACGCGCCCCCACTTGTACCATGCTGGAGCTATACAGCATCACCATCCCCAGCGAGAGCAATGCGCCCACGCAGAAGATCAGGATAGTGATGGCTGTTCTCATCGTGCTGTTTTTTCAGTCCTTACTGGTTGCCCGGAACCAATGGCGCCGTCGGTGTCGACGTCGGGAAGGTAGCCGGAGCCGTCATGACCGGCTCAGGAGCCGGCGCAGCAACAGTCACCTTGGTCGGCACCTTCAGCTTCTGCTTAACATTGATCCGGGTGGTCTTGAGACCATTGGCCGACTGGATGGCTTTCACCGTGGTGCCGTATTTCAAAGCGATGCCATACAGAGAATCACCCGCCTTGACCTCGTACGTCACCAAAGTCGTGCCGCCTGAAGTCGTCGCACTCGGTCCACTGAAGCTGCTGGCCGCCACGGTCGAAGGCGCAGCCGTAGTAGCGGACACCGGCACGTTGATCATCTGGCCGATCTGCAGACGGGCCGGATCCACATTCGGATTCGCATCCAAGATTTTCTTGGTGGTGGTGCCGAGTTTCTTCGCGATGGTGTAGAAGTTATCTCCCTTCGCGATCTTGTATTGCTGCACCGAAGGCGCCGGTTCCGCCATCGTCGGCAGGCCGGTCGGCGCACCAGGAGCCGGGAGGCTCATATCCACCACTGGGGCGGCACTGGTCGGCGGCAAAGTAGTCTCTGTCGGTCCCGGGGTCATCGGCGTGACCGGACCAACTGTGGTCGGCGGGGCGCCAAACGGATCAGTCGGGGCCGGGGTTGTGCCCAAGTCAGGACCAGGATTGGTCGGCGTCAGTTGCGAAGGATCGGTGTAATAAGGATCAACCGGCACAGACGGTTGACCGATCGCCACTTCAGGGGCTTTCGGTTCATCCTTCTTGCAACCACCTTGCATGAGCACACCGACGATCAAGACGGCATGGACGGCAACGATGCTGAAGACGGCCAGACGGACATTCGCCTTGGCCTTTCCGGTTTGTTGTTGCAGGGAACCCTGCGGGACTAATGGGTTGGGGCTGTTTGCTGACATACTATTGGGCAGTTTGAGTTTTTATCGTGTTCGGGCTGACAATCGTTACGGTTAATCAAGTATTTCTCCGAATAATTGCCAAATTTTATACAATCGTTCGTATTAGTTCAATTTATTCGCTTTCACCACTACCAGTAATTGGGCGACAAGATGTCTCACTACCATCCATTGTGCGCTCCATGTGCTCGACCGATTGTCGAAACACGTCACCCCGGTGCTGATAGTTTTGAAACATGTCAAAGCTCGAGCAAGCCGGTGAAAGTAGAACAATATCGCCAGAAACTGCCTGTTCAGCAGCTCCTGTAACCGCTTCTAACAGTGAACCGACCAAGGTGCAAGGAGTAAACAGACTCCAAGAGGCACGAAGTTTTTCCCGGGTCTCACCGATCAAAAAAGCGTGCTTCACGCGCTTGGAAATCTGCGGTCCGACGGAGTGATATTCGAAGCCTTTATCGCGCCCACCCGCGATTAGAAAAACGTTTTTCTCCCCCTTCTTGCCCGGAGGCATCGTTTGTAACGCTTTATCCAAGGCATCTGGATTCGTGGCCTTGGAGTCATTCACATAGCGCACGCCTTTCACCGCCGCCACCACCTCGCAACGATGCGCTGCCGGAACATAACTTTGCAGTGACTTTTGGACCTCTTCCAAAGGCAACCGCAACACCCGCGCCACAGCGAGAGCCGCCATCAAATTCTCAGCATTGTGCGGTCCCATCAACCGGCACTCTTCCATGTTCAGCAACGGCCCCGTCCAGTTGTGCAAGCGGCTGATGATGAGCCCGCGATCCAAGTAAATGTCGGCTTCTTCGTCCACCACACTGAAAGTGATGATCTTCGCGGGAATCTTGACGCCGATAGCTTTCAAACGGGCCAACGCCTCGCTCTGGATGATCGCCCAGTCGAAAACCTGTTGGTTCTCAAAGATACGAGCCTTGGAGAGGGCATACTCATCCATGCTGGCATAACGATCCAGATGATCGGCCGTAATGTTCAAGAGGATGGCGATGCTCGGACGGAAATACTGGATGGCCTCCAGTTGAAAAGAGCTGACCTCCAACGTCAACAAGTCCAGTTCCTTGGTCTGCTCCGCCACGGCGGTCAAAGGCGTGCCGATATTCCCCGCGGTGACCGTACGTTTCTGGTTCTGCGTCAGGATGCGCTCGACCAGTTCCGTGGTCGTCGTCTTGCCGTTGGTACCAGTGATGGCGATGTTCAGGCAAAACGAGTGTTGATAACCCAGCTCCAGCTCACTGATGAGGTGCAGTCCGCCATCGCGCAACTGCTTCACCAACGGCAATGTCGGAGGGACTCCCGGGCTTAACACCCCAAAATCAAATTTTCCCTCGGGCGCATCTTGCGCCCCCAACAAGACCTCGATGCCTTCTGAGCGCAAGTGGCTGGCCTGCCGTTCCAGGTCATCTGATTCGGCACTGTCCACCACTGTGACCTGCGCCCGCCTCTTCTGCAAAAAGCGCGCCGCCGCCGCCCCGCTCTTGCCGAGGCCGATCACCAAAACCGTTTTGTCCGCCAGATTGCTCATCGATTACTTTCTTACCGCAGCTTCAAGGTGCTCAACGCCACGACCGCGCAGAGCACGCTTAAGATATAAAACCGGGTCACCACTTGTGACTCATACCAGCCCTTCCGCTCAAAATGATGATGGATGGGCGCCATCAAAAATACTCTTCTGCCTTCACCAAAACGCTTCTTGGTGAACTTGAACCAGCCCCGCTGGATCATCACCGACATCGCTTCCGCCACAAAAACTCCACCCGCGATCACCAGCACAAAAGGCTGATGGATCAACACCGCCACGATACCCAAGGCCCCGCCCAAGGCCAGCGACCCGGTGTCCCCCATGAACACTTGCGCCGGGTGGCAGTTGAACCACAAAAAACCCAAACCCGCCCCGAACATCGCCGAACAAAAGATCGTCAACTCACCTGCTCCCGGCACATACGGCACTTGCAGGTAACCAGACATCTTAACATTACCCGCGATATACGTCAGCACCACAAACACCACCGAGACAATCGTCACGCAACCGATGGCCAACCCATCCAAGCCATCTGTCAGGTTGACCGCATTCGAGCTGCCTACAATCGTCAACACCACCAGTATGAGACCGATCGCACTGGCCCCGGTCAGCACCGGATACTTGTAGAACGGCACCATGATGTCGGTGACCAATACTCGTGTCTCCGGCAACATCCACAGATAGACCGCGATGAAAATGGCCAAACCGAACTGCACCACCAGCTTCACGTGCTCTGCCGCCCCTTTGCTGT
The DNA here is from genome assembly GCA_964599715.1 of uncultured Verrucomicrobiota bacterium. Lineage (GTDB taxonomy): Bacteria > Verrucomicrobiota > Verrucomicrobiia > Limisphaerales > JAEYXS01 > JAEYXS01. The sequence goes on from CAZRGY010000034.1 coordinate 16,328, forward strand.
TCTGCAGGGCGATCTTCGCGTAATCGTCATAAAAACCCAACCCGGCCAGCACCACGACTGACAACAAGGTCAACAAAATCAGCGCATTCCACTGCGCCCACAGCAGCGCCGAGATATCCAGCGCCAGCACGATCATCAGGCCACC